>JAFDHD010000024.1 GCA_019308995.1 Deltaproteobacteria bacterium
CTTAATTTTTCTTCCCTGCTCTCTTCCTCGAGGCATTGTTTGACCTTTTCATCATAGACCTGTCTGATTCTGTCACTATTCATTAGGCAACCGGTTCCTCTCACAGCCGCATCCCTCAGGGTTTCAAGAGAGTAAGGGAAATCAACAGAATCAAACCGCATAGCCATCAACGCCATAAGCTCGGCGTTTTTTTTAAGCGCCTTAGCCTTAATCATATCCATATTGTCACCATCACTGTGGTAGAAGGCAAAAAAAGGCGAGCGCCTGCCTGTCCCCAGGTCCGGTGTCATCCAAAACATTATGGAAGAGACACCTCTCAGGTGAAACTGTACCTGATCGCTAAGATACCAATATGGGGTTGGTTCTACCGCCCGGGCGTATTCCCCTAAATCCGAGGCCACCTCACGGGCGCCAGGAATAAGCTCAGGTGAACACATGGCATCCATGAGCTGCGAATAACCCATGAATTCGCCGTTAATGATACAAATCGGAATTTCATCAAGTTGCCCGGTTAGGGCTTCATAGTGGGCTTTACAATAGCCGGCGGAACCGCATTCACCAAATTGCGCTGATTCCTCAGCCTTACCACCTGACTCTTCAGAACCGAATATGACAAACCTGATGGTTCGTCTGGGCCGATATTTGTTAAATATCTTGGCGGTTTCTAAAAGGCAGGCCACCGAGGACATATTGTCATTGGCCCCGTAGAACCAAGAATCGTGATGCGCGGTGATATAGATAACCTCATTAGGATATTTAGAACCGACAATGTTTCCCACCACGTTATAGGTTGTGCTGTCCGCGGATTCTAAATTCGACTCAAAATTTATTTTAACCTCACCATGTTCGGCCAATAAAGATCTCAGGTCGGCGGCGGCGCGATTACTTATGCTTAAGGCCGGAAAATTAATATTACTGACATGAGCTGAAACGACATTATCATCCTTTTCCGGTGTGTTGTATAAAAGGCAGCTTGCCTTGTGGTTTCTAGCCTCAAGACACATACTTGCCCTTTCTGAAATAGAAGCGGTGGGTGATTTACAGGTTGCAAGAACTGCCGCGGAGTTGATATCGCTACCCAGATTATTATAATCAGCCGCACGCCCATGGCCCGCATCCAGCAATGTCACCGTGCCGCTTCCTGACCCAGCCAATCGTGTGGCAGCGCAGGGGATGGAAACCTGGACCGGAAATACGACCTCCAATCGGCCTTCGGTTTTAGTATAGACAGTGACAGGAACTCCCTCCAGCTCACAGGAATCAACATAGGTTTCAAGCTTGCCTTTGACTTTTCGGGCTCCTTCATGTTCCGCTTCGGAGCCAGCGGTTCTATCAATAGGAATAATCAGTTCAGAAACATTTTCCCGAGCTTCCTCACCCGATATCATGGCCAGTTTCTCGCGCTCATTTTCAGTAATCATCACCTTCCCTATTTAATATTTTTTTCGTGTAGGTAATATTGAAGGAATATTTTTAACTAAATTGAAAGTATCTGTCAAGAATTTTTTTTAAAATAGAAATAATCTACGAAAATACCTATGATTACAATTATTTTAGGAATTGTTTCCTCCACATGTCTATGCGCCTTTCTCGTTGCCCTTATTGAATGCCCTAATATAACCCACTAATTAAAATTAGCTCACAGTTCTGAAGTATAATAACCAAGATTTTTTTATGAACTCCGAAAACCGAGCCCTTTATGAAGCGAATTAAGGCACGTCCTTAACAAATATGACATGACAAAACTTAAAAATTAAGGAACACCATGCTAATTTCTTGATATTTACGTTCTTTCAACTATCCTAACCAGACCTCCAGCCGCATTTTCCAGTTTAACATTTGACCTCGATGAAAGGCCTGTGATATTTTTCTCGTGATTTTTGTGAGTTAAAACGCTAATGCCTTCACAGCCTTTTCTCAAGATTGAAGACCTGACGACCGTGTTTGAGACCCGCGCCGGGCTGGTCAAGGCCGTGGACCGAGTCTCGCTGGAGCTTGCCGAGGGCCAGACCCTCGGGCTGGTGGGCGAGTCAGGCTGCGGCAAGAGCGTCACCGCTCTCTCCATCATGCGCCTGGTGCCTCACCCGCCTGGCCGCATCGAATCGGGCCGGATTCTGTTTGGCAGTCAAGACCTGCTTAAGCTTTCCGAAGAGGAGATGCGCCGCCTCCGAGGCAATGATATCTCCATGATCTTCCAGGAGCCCATGACCTCCCTCAACCCGGTCCTGACCGTGGGCGACCAGATCGGGGAGGTCTTCAGGCTGCATCAAGGCATGAACAGGTCTGAGGCCCTGGCTGCTTCGGTGGAGATACTTCAGCAGGTCGGCATCCCGTCGCCTGAGAAGCGCATCCGGGAGTATCCTCACCACTTAAGCGGAGGCATGCGCCAGCGGGTCATGATTGCCATGGCCCTGGCCTGCCGGCCACAGGTGATGATAGCCGACGAGCCGACCACGGCCCTGGACGTTACCATCCAGGCGCAGATCCTGGCGCTCATGAATCAGCTCAAGGAGGAGATAAAAACCACCATTCTCTTAATCACGCACAACCTGGGCGTGGTGGCGGAGATGGCGGACCGGGTCGCGGTCATGTATACCGGCCGCATCGTGGAATACGCCCCCATGGATGAGCTGTTCGAGCACACCGCGCACCCCTATACCCTGGGCCTGCTCCATTCCCTGCCTCCAGCGGCCGCTGAGGCGCCTCAGGACCGGCTGGAAACCATCACTGGCATTGTGCCTTCGCTCCTTGACCTGCCTTCGGGCTGCAAATTCCGGGACCGCTGCCCGGATGTCTTTGAACTCTGTGCGGTTGAAGAGCCGCCTTTATACCAGCTTGGCCGGGAACATTTTGTCCGCTGCTTCAGGTACAGGCATACGGCATGACGCCTCTGTTAAAACTCCTTGATTTGAAAAAGAACTTTAAGGTGAAGGCCTCTGCCTTCCGGGGCGGTCAAGAGACATTGACGGCCGTGAACCGGGTCAGCCTTGCGATTCAGCCTGGAGAGTGCCTGGGGCTGGTGGGTGAATCCGGGTGCGGGAAGAGCACCCTGGCTCGTTTAATCGTGCGCCTGGAAAGGCCTTCCAGCGGGAAGATCATCTTTGACGGGCAGGATCTCTCGCACATGACCCATCAGGAGGAAATGAAGTTTCGGCGGCGGGTGCAGATGATCTTCCAGGACCCTTATTCCTCGCTCAACCCCCGCAAAACCATCGGCAGTATTATCGGGGAGTCCTGGCGCATTCACGGTCTGGGAAACCGGAGGCAGCGGCGGGAAAAGGTGCTCGAGCTTATGCAGGAGGTGGGTTTGCGGCCGGAATACTACGGACGATATCCCCATGAATTTTCCGGAGGGCAGCGTCAGCGGGTGGGCATTGCCCGGGCCCTGTCCTTAAGCCCTGACCTGATCGTGGCTGACGAACCGGTCTCGGCCCTGGACGTCTCCATTCAGGCCCAGGTCGTCAATCTGCTCAAAGACCTACAGGACAGGTTCAACCTGACCTATGTCTTCATCGCCCATAATCTTTCCCTGGTGCGTCACGTCTCGGATCGTATCGCCGTGATGTATCTGGGCCGACTGGTGGAAGTGATTCCCAGAGAAAGATTTGGTCAGGTCCAGCACCACCCTTATACCCTGGCCCTGCTGGCATCGGAACCGGTGCCCAAACCGGGGGCCAGGAAAAAGACTCAGCCGCTTACGGGCGATGTTCCCAGCCCGATCCATCCGCCGTCCGGATGTTTCTTCCATCCCCGCTGTGCGGAGCAGGTGGCGGTCTGCCAGGCCGACTTCCCGGTCTTAAGAGAGATTTCCCCGGGTCACCTTATGTCCTGTCACCGGCGTTGATGTTCATTGACCGGCTTCATCGTCTGGATCAGGCGTTGAAAGCTGATTTTAGCCTTCAAATCGAGGTACTCTTTTTAATCTTGCAGTTTCTAATTTATCCTGTAAAATATTGGGTGCAGTGCTAATGAGACTTTTACAAATTAGATCAGTCGGTTTTCGGGGATTGATAGCCCTTTTATGGATCGCTCTGGCCGCGGCCGGTGTTCTTTATGCCCAGGAATCTTCGAATCAGGGGCCTGTCTATGTCATCCGCCTCGAAGGGGTCATCAGCCCTGCCACCACAGGCTTCCTGACCTCATCCATTGCCAAGGCCCGTGAGGCTGGCGCGCACGCCTTACTCGTCGAACTCGATACCCCCGGCGGCCTGGGAGAGTCCATGAGGGACATGGTCAAGGCCATCATGAACGCCCCGCTGCCCGTGATCGTTTATGTTTCTCCAGCCGGGGCCCAGGCGGCCTCGGCCGGCGTCATGATCACCCTGGCCGCGGATGTGGCGGCCATGGCGCCTGGGACGAACATCGGAGCGGCTCATCCGGTGAGCGCTGAAGGCAAGGATATCCAGGGCGAGATGGCCAAGAAGGTGGTTAACGACATGGTGGCCCTGATCCAGAGCATTGCCAAGCACAGGGACCGCAACATCGAATGGGCCGAAAAGGCCGTGCGTGAGAGTGTGTCCGCCTCGGCTTCCGAGGCCCTCAAGCTCGGGGTTATAGACCTGGTGGCCATAAGCCGGACCGATCTGCTGAAAAAGATTAACGGCCGCCAGATCAAGCGGGCGGGGCTGGACCTGACACTTGCCACGGCTGAGGTCGAGGTGGTCCGTCTGGAGGAGAGTCTGCGGGACCGAATTCTAAAGACCCTGGCCAACCCGAACATCGCCTATATCTTGATGATGTTAGGCCTGGCCGGTTTGTACTTTGAGCTGTCCAATCCCGGGGCCATTTTGCCCGGCGTCCTGGGCGGCCTGTTTATCATCCTGGCCCTTTACGCCTTTCAAACCCTGCCCGTTAATTATGCCGGGGTTTTACTCATTATCCTGGGCATCATCTTCTTTATCCTGGAACTCAAAGTCGTCTCCTACGGCATGCTGAGCCTGGCAGGCCTGGCCAGCCTTACCATAGGCTCCCTCATGCTCATCAAAAGCCCGCATGATTACCTGCGCGTCTCTTTGAGCGTCATTCTCCCTACGGTAATCCTTATCGGAGGCTTTTTCGCAGTCGTGGCGTCCCTGGTCGTCAAGGTCCATGTCAGGGGGTTAACCATAACCGGTCCCGACGGCATGATCGGACTTAAAGGTCCGGTCAAGGAGTGGGAGACCAATAAAGGCAAGGTTTTGGTTCACGGGGAGTGGTGGAAGGCCTTTGGAGAGGAAAATCTTAAACCAGGAGATGAAATCGAGGTGGTTGCGGTGAACAACCTCAACCTCGAAATCAGGAAAATCAGTCGCGCCGATTAATAATTTTTCTTTAGACAAGCCCTGCATTTTCCAAAAACGCTTTATCTAGTCTTTAAGATAGAACTGTACATAAAAGAGGATAATCAATACTAAAAAAGGCAAGGCCTTATCATCTTACGGCCTGGCCAGAGAGGGAGGGAGACATGTATTTCGCGATCGTTATTATCGTCCTTGTCGTACTTTTTCTTTCTTCGGCAATACGCATCGTCAAGCAGTATGAACGAGGGGTTATCTTTCGACTGGGCAGGGTCCTGCCCAAAGCCAAGGGGCCGGGCCTGATTATCCTGATTCCGGTTATTGATAAGATGACGCGCGTCACCCTGCGCCTGGTGGCCATGGACGTTCCGCCTCAGGACGTCATTACCCGGGACAACGTTTCGATCAAGGTGAACGCCGTGGTTTACTTCCGGGTCATGGAGCCGATCAAGGCCATTATCGAGGTGGAAGATTATCTCTACGCCACCTCCCAGCTTTCTCAAACGTCTCTCAGAAGCGTCTGCGGTCAGGCCGAACTGGACGAGCTTCTCAGCGAGAGAGAGCGGATCAACACCAAGCTCCAGGAGTATCTCGACGAGCACACCGATCCCTGGGGCATCAAGGTCGCAAACGTCGAGGTCAAGCATATTGATCTGCCTGCGGATATGCAGCGGGCCATGGCCAAGCAGGCTGAGGCCGAGAGGGAGCGCCGGGCCAAGGTTATCAATGCCCTTGGTGAGTCCCAGGCCGCCACCAAGCTGGCTGAGGCAGCCACCACCATCCGGGATCACCCCATAGCCCTGCAGCTCAGGTTCCTGCAAACCGTGCGGGAGATCTCTTCGGAAGGCAACACCACCACCATTTTCCCGGTGCCGATTGACCTCTTCAGGCCTTTTCTGAAATTAACTGAAGCGCTTGAGGCACAGGAGGAATCAAAAGAAAACGAAGAAGAATCCGAGGACTAGGACCCCCGGATAATTCTTCCGGCGCCACGTTCGCAGCGAAATGACCTCAAGGCTACCAGCCGGTTGGCTTGATTTCTTCTTCAAAATTGACGCGCCACCGGCTATATTTCCCCTGTTTGAGACCACCGTTTAAAAAAGGAGTTGGTATGGCAAAAAAAGAACGAATGAATAAAAAAGATAAACCCCTGGAGAAGATGACGGCCAAGGAACTGCGCGAGCTGGGGCTGACCATACCCGAACTGACCGGCGTGCACGGCATGAACAAGGCCGAACTGATTACCGCCATTAAAGAGGTTCGAGGCATCAAGGAGGAGAAAAAAGAAAAAGGGCAGGATATCCGGGAGCTGAAGAAGAAAATTAAAGCCCTTAAGGCCGAAAAAGAAAAGGCTTTCGAGCTGGGCCAAAGCAAAAAGAACATTGAAATACTGCGGAAAAAAATTAACCGGCTCAAGAAAAAAATTCGTCGAGCCGCATAACTTCAGGCCGCCTGTTGAGCCTCAAGTCCGTACCAGTGTGGTGTCTCGTAAAAAAGTAATAATTCAAATGGACTTTCCGTCATTTTTAAAACGACCCGACATTGCGAGCCCCCGGCCCTTCGGCAGGAGCCGTAGGGTTATTTGACAAAGAAACTGTTTTCAAGTTTTGGAAGAGGGCGGGGATAAACCCCGCCCGCATATATCTGGATATACCGGCCTGAACGCTCCTTATTAGAGCGATTGGCAAAAGAGCTTTTGGAAAAATTAAACAGGAGAGTGCTCCGCGGAGAAGCAAAAGGCTCGCAATGACAAGCTATGAGACATTTTACTCGTCTAATTTTGGGACATAACACCAGGGGTGCGGGAATCGTTCCTCAAGGCCCATGCTGCGGGCCTTTATTTTTTCTAGTTTTTCAGGAGGATGGAAAGGTGAAACAGAGACTGTTCGGCCTGACCTTGGCGGCGCTGATCATCGCGTCGGTGCTTGGCTGCGAGGCAAACAGGCCGGGACCCGCTCAGCTCAGGCCGACGCATGATACAGCGGTACGCAATGAAAAGGCCCGGGGTCTTAACCTGGAACTGATTGCATTTTCCTGGTATTACCAAAAAGACATGGACCGGGTCCATGTCTCAGGCCGGGTGCGCAATCTGACCGGGCAAAACATCCAGGCGTGCCGCCTTATCGTCATGGCTTACGATCAGTTCAATCGCTACCTCGGGCGCAAAGAAGCCTTTCTTCAACCGACCTATATCCCGGCTGATCGCAAGGCCAGGTTCGACTTTTACCTGGAAGACGGTCGTGACGTGAAGAGCCTTCATCTGAATTACCACTTCATGACCAGATATTAGAGGCCGGATGAGAAAGGAGGCGGGATGCCCGAAAAAATAAGGCTGTATGCCCTCAGTACATGCAGCCATTGCAAGAGCGCCAAGAAGCTTTTGAACGACCACGGGGTCGAATACGATATGGTTGAGGTGGACCTGGCTTCCGGGGAGGAGCAAAAGGCGATCCTGGAAGAGGTAAAACAGTGTAATTCAGCACTTACCTTCCCGACCATCGTTATCGGCGAAAAAGTAATTATCGGATTTCACGAGGATAAAATAAAAGAGGCCTTAGGGATATGACTGCGGTCGAAAAGCTCTACCAAAGCCTGAAAAAGATCCAGGAGCCCAAAGGATATTTTTTTAATGCAGACCGGGAAAGGGTCTTTGAACTGCTGGAAGCGCTTTTGACCAACAGGGAAAGATACGGCTACATGTGCTGCCCCTGTCGGCTGGCTTCCGGGGACCGCCAGAAGGACGCGGATATCATCTGTCCTTGCCTCTATCGCGAGCCGGACGTGGCAGACTACGGGAGCTGCTACTGCAATCTTTACGTTTCAAAGGAATGGAACGAAGGGACGGTCCCTCACGTCTATATCCCGGAAAGGCGGCCGCCGGACAAGGTCCCTTTTTAGGACAGGTATTCCCGGTCTAGCTCCCGCTCGTCTCCAGGGGCGGGGGAGATGATTTCACCGCGGCTCCACTCACGGAACTGGCTGCGGTCTTTTTTTCCAGGGCTTCTTTTTCCAGGTCTGCTAGATCGGCCTCACCGCGCCTTTCGAGCGGGACGGGTTGCTGGTATCCAATTGGAGAGCGAGGTGCAACAGCCTTGAGGGTGCGTTCGGCCTCGGTTTTTTGATCAACCAGCTCAATGACGCGCTGGTTAATGTCCTCCAGGCGCCGCACCAGGGTCGTGATAACCTGCTTGCTGATATCAGGGTAATTTTCCAGGGTTTCCCATAGTTTATCGCCTGGAAAGACCTTGACGATACTCTTGCCCATGGAGCGGATGGTTGCGGTTCGTTTGCCGCCCATCAAGGCGCTCATTTCACCGAAATAGGAGTCAGGTTCGGAGATTTCGGCGATTTTTTCATTGCCTTTAACGACTTCGAGGCAGCCCTGGATGAGTTTATAGAAATTATTGTCCGCGTTGCCTTCTCGAATGATGATGTCGTTGTTTTCAAATACCTGTTCGTCCGGATTGAGCAGGTAGGCGGGCAGGCTTTCCTTTTGCAGAACGGTTTTTTCCAGGGCCTGATCCAGGGTAATGATGCCCTGTTTGACCTTGATCAGCGCGTCCTGGCGCAGGGTTTTCATGCCTTCCTTGATGGCGATCTTTCGGAGCTGGCTTTCCGGCACCTCTGAAGAGATGGCCTGTGCGATATCTTCCGTGATCTCCATGACCTCGAACGCGCCGACGCGGCCTTTATATCCGGTGCCCGAGCAGTGCGGGCAGCCTTTGCCTTCATACAGGTGCAGGCTGGAGAATTCCGATTTGTCAAAACCGGCCTCCAGAAGCTTGTTGGCGCTCATTTTGGTGACCGGGGCCTTACACTTCGGGCAGATCCGCCTCAGGAGCCGCTGGGCCGTGATCAGCGTAACCGAAGAGGCGACATTGAAGGAGGGGACGCCCATGTCTGTGAGGCGGGTCACCGTTCCGGCGCAGTCGTTGGTATGCAGCGTTGAAAACACCAGGTGGCCGGTCATGGCCGCCTCGGTCGCGATGGAACCGGTTTCAATGTCTCGAATCTCACCGATCATGCAGATATCCGGGTCCTGGCGCAGAAAGGACTTCAGGGCGACGGCAAAGGTCATGCCGACTTCATTATTGACGTTGACCTGATTGATACCCCTGAAATTGAACTCCACCGGGTCTTCAGCAGTCAGAATCTTGACGTTCTCTTTATTTAAAATGCTCATGGCCGAGTAAAGCGTGGTCGTCTTGCCTGAACCGGTCGGCCCGGTAACCAGAACTAGGCCGTAAGGACGGGCGATGGCCCTCATGAATTTGGCCAGGTCTTCCTGGGTCAGGCCCATTCTGGTCAGGTCAACGTTGAGGCCGCTTTTATCGAGTATTCGTAAAACGATGGACTCGCCAAAAAGAGTGGGCAGGGAAGAGACGCGAAAATCTACTTCCTTGCGCGGGCCGAGCCTCATCTTGATCCGGCCGTCCTGGGGGACTCGCTTCTCGGTGATATCCAGGCCGGAGATGATCTTGAACCGCGCCGTTATGGCGTTCTTGATCTCAAGAGGCAGGTTCATGGTCTTAAAAAGAGCGCCATCAAGACGGTAGCGCACATAAAAGGCCTTTTCAAACGGCTCGATATGGACGTCCGAGATACCGTCCTTGATGGCCTTGATTAAAATACCGTTGACCAGCTTGATGATGGGGGCGTCCGAGGCCTGGAATTGGCCGTTAACCTCGTCCGCCCCGGAGCTGTCACCGCTTACGAACTCATCGGCCACCTCGCCCACCAGGTCGCCGAAGTTCTCGACATCCGTGATGCTCATCTGTTCGTCATCTTCCTCGGCCGAGGTCTGCTCGAAGAAGGACTGATACTCCGCGTCGTCAATCTTGTAATACTTACGATAGGCTTCAACAAGGTCTTTTTCGTCAGCGACTCCAGCCCTGATGGTGACCTTCGTATGCCTGGTCATATCCTCCACAGCCCCTGAATTTGTCGGTTCGGTCATGGCCATCAGCAGGGATTTGTCTTTCAGGCGCACCGGGAAGGCGAAATATTTCCGGGCCAGTTCATACGGCACCAGATTGACGACTTTGCGGTCTATCTCCTGTTCAGCGATATTGATGATGGGGTAGTTGTATTTACGGGAGAGCAGGTTCGGGATGGTGTTTTCGTCAATATCTCCGTTCTTGAGGAGGATACTGCCGATAAAGCCCCCGTCTTTCTTATGGATGGCCATGGCGTCATCCAGCTGCCGGGCCGTAATCTGCCCTTCTTTCTTCAGGATTTCGCCGATCTTGTATAGCGCTTGATCGCCGGTTTGATCCCGAATGGTCCCTACGAAACTTGATTTTTTCTTGACGATCTCGGGCATTTTACTTCACCTTCATGGCCGAAAAAAATTGCCTTCCCTGCCGGGTTACGGCATTGATAATTGCTATAAATCGCAACAGAGTACTTATTTTGTTACTATTTTATTCCACGGGTTTGAGAATTGCAAGTTAATATTCAACGAACGTATCCGCTTCGCTCGCTTATGCCGCGTATAAGATATTATTATATCATCATTTGATTCTTTCACCAAATTTTACCCCTTATCTTTGAAGCCTTCACCTGAGCCGGAACCTAGAAAAATCCTTAATTATTCTTAATTTATTTAACAAGGCATATTGACAAAGACCGGCTCGAAGCCTTAAAGTATTAATTTAAGGGACATAATCTCCCGTGAATTTTCTTGTGGAGGCGTAATTTAAACAGTTTTGACCAGGCGCGAACAGACCAGAAGGCTTTGCCTTGGAAACGTGGACATTGGCGGCGGCGCTCCGGTGGTGGTGCAGTCCATGACCAAAACCGACACCCGGGATGTGGAGGCCACCTGCGCCCAGATCGAGCGTTTGGCTGAAGCCGGATGCGAGGTGGTCCGCGTGGCCGTGCCTGACGAGGAGGCCGCCTTGGCCTTGAGCCGGATCAGGTCGAAATCAAGTCTGCCTCTGGTGGCGGACATTCATTTTGATCCCCGGCTGGCTCTGATGGCCCTGGACCAGGGTGTAAACGGGCTGAGGCTCAACCCGGGCAACATCGGCGGCCGGGCCGAGGTTAGAAAGATCGCGGTCGAGGCCAAGGCCAGGGGCGTGCCCATTCGCGTCGGGGTCAATGCCGGTTCCCTGGACAAAGACCTGCTTGAAAAATACGGTCGGCCTTGTCCAGAGGCCATGGTTGAGAGCGCCCGGCGGGAGATCGCCCTGCTGGAAGACGCGGGTTTCGATATGATCAAGGTCTCGGTCAAGTCTTCCGATGTGCTGGATACTATCGCTGCTTACCGGCTCATGGCCCGGGAGACCGATTACCCTCTCCATCTGGGAGTCACCGAGACCGGGACCCTGATCGCCGGAACCGTCAAGTCCGCTCTGGGCCTCGGTCTTCTCCTGTCCGAAGGCATCGGGGACACGATTCGCGTTTCCCTGACCCGCGACCCGGCGGACGAGGTCCGTGTGGCCTATGAAATCCTGCGCGCCCTGAATTTGCGCCACCGCGGCCCGGAGATAATCTCATGCCCGATCTGCGGCCGATGTGAGATTGATCTCTTCAGTCTGGTGGAAGAAGTGGAAAAAAGGCTGTCAGGCCTGGCGACCCCGATCAAGGTTGCGGTCATGGGCTGTGTGGTCAATGGTCCGGGGGAGGCGCGATCGGCCCAGGTCGGTGTGGCCGGAGGCCGCGGCCAGGGTATCCTCTTTAAAAACGGTAAACTGGTGTCCAAGGTCCCTGAAGAAAAACTGGCCGACGTGCTGGTGGGTGAGGTCCTGCGGCTGGTAAATGAAGAAAACAAGCAGGTTGAGAAAGTCTGAATGCGAAGTTCGAGATTGTTTTTACCCACACTCAAGGAAGACCCGGCTGAAGCCGAAGTGGTAAGCCACCGGCTTCTGATCCGGGCCGGGCTCATCAGAAAACTGGCCACCGGTATTTTTTCTTATCTCCCCCTGGGTCTTTTAGCCCTGCGCAAGTTTGAAAATATCGTGCGGCAGGAGATGTTTCGGGCCGGTGCTCAGGAAATCCTTCTGCCATTCGTTCAGCCGGCCGAGATCTGGAAGGAGTCAGGCCGGTGGAACCATTATGGTAAGCTGCTCCTGCGCTTCAAGGACCGGCATGCCAATGAATACTGCCTGGGACCGACGCATGAAGAGGTCATCACTGACCTGGTCCGGCGAGAGGTCCGCTCCTATCGAGACCTTCCCCTGACTCTCTTTCAAATTCAAACCAAGTTCAGGGATGAAATCCGGCCCCGGTTCGGCCTGATGCGGGGCCGGGAGTTCGGCATGAAGGACGCCTATAGTTTTGACATTGATGAAGCCGGGGCCGAGCAAAGCTACCGGGCCATGTTCGAGGCCTATGGCCGGATTTTTAGACGCTGCGGCCTCCGCTTTTCCGCGGTTGAGGCTGACAGCGGCGACATCGGCGGGAGCTACTCCTATGAATTCATGGTCCTGGCAGATACCGGCGAGGACGCACTGGTCAACTGTCTGTCCTGCGGGTATGCCGCGAATACGGAAAAAGCGGAACTGGCGCCCCCGCCGCAGGCAGATATTTCTCCAAACGCCCCTATGTCCAAAAAGGTTCTGACCCGGGACATGCGTACCGTGGAAGAGGTGACCAGTTTCCTGAAGAAGGAGCCGAAAGACCTCATTAAAACGCTTATCTATAAGTCTGAAGACGGTTCACCCGTGGCGGCTTTGGTGCGGGGGGACCACGAGCTCAACGAGGTTAAGCTCAGGAATACCCTGCACGACCCTACCTTGGAAATGGCTGATGCAGCCTTGATCCAGACATTGACCGGAGCACCGGTGGGCTTCAGCGGGCCAGTCAGCCTCAAGGCGCGCCTCCTGGCCGATTACGCCATCAAAGGCATGAGCCAGGCCGTGGTCGGGGCCAATGAAGAGGACTACCACCTTACCGGCGTTGTGCCCGGTCGCGACTTCATGGTGGACGAATACCATGACCTGCGCCTGGCCCGGGCTCAAGACCCCTGTCCGCGATGCGGGGCTGAACTGGAGCTCAAACGCGGCATTGAGGTCGGACACGTCTTCAAACTGGGCGTAAAATATTCCAAGGCCATGAACGCCACCTTTCTCGATCCTCAAGGCCGGAGCGCGCTGATCGTCATGGGCTGCTATGGCATCGGCATCGGCCGGACCGTCGCCGCAGCCATCGAACAAAACCATGACGAGCATGGCATCATCTGGCCCATGCCTCTGGCGCCCTATGAGGCTATCATCCTGCCGCTTCAGATTCAGGATGAAGAAGTGCGCCAGGCCGCGGAAGACCTTTACCAGGCCTTGCAGGACCTGGGGGTCGAAACCCTGCTCGACGACCGGAACGAGCGGGCGGGCGTTAAATTCAATGACGCCGATCTGGTGGGAATCCCGCTGCGCCTGGCTGTCAGCCGTCGGACCCTCGCCCGCAAAGAGGTCGAGTTCAAGCAACGCGCCGGAAGCGAGATTCAATTTTTAAAATTGAGCGAAGCGCCCCTGAAGATAAAGGAAATTCGAGACCGCCTTCTGGCTGATACGGGAGGTGAATAAACAGAAAATTGCGCCGGTTCTCTGAAATACTGGATAAGGTTGAGGAATATCACCCTCACGCGGACCTGGCTTTGATTGAAAAGGCCTACATCTTTACAGCCAAGGTCCACCAGGGACAGGTGCGCCTTTCCGGGGAGCCTTATTTGTCCCATCCCCTGGAAGTGGCCGGTTTGCTGGCTGACATGAAACTTGACGTGGCCTCGATTGCGGCCGGTCTACTCCATGATACGATCGAAGACACTAAAGCTAGCCTGGACGATATCAGGAACATGTTCGGGCCCGAGGTTGCCAATATCGTTGACGGGGAGACCGCGATCAGCCGCATCAACTTTTCTTCCTACGCCGAACATCAGGCCGAATACATGCGTAAGATGATCCTGGCCATGGCGACTGACATCCGCGTCATCCTGGTCAAGCTCGCGGACCGTCTTCATAACATGCGCACCCTCGGGTATCTGCCGCAGTCGAGACAGATACCCATTGCCCAGGAAACTCTGGAGATTTACGCTCCGCTGGCCTCCCGGCTCGGAATCTACAAGGTCCAATCCGAATTAGAAGACCTGTCTCTGTTCTACCTCGAACCCAAGGTTTATGAGGAGGTGCTGTCCGGTATCACCAGGCAGCGGGGCGAACGGGAACGATACATCCGTGAATTCATCGAAGTCATCCAGCCCAAGATGGAAGAATTCAATGTTTCCTGTCAGATCGAAGGCCGGCCGAAGCACCTTTACAGCATCTACCGCAAGATGATGGAGCAGGATCTGACCATTAATCAGGTTTACGATGTCACGGCCTGCCGCATCATCGTGGACTCGGTCAAAGACTGCTACGCCGCCCTAGGCGTCATTCACTTGATCCTCAAGCCCATTCCCGGGAGATTCAAGGACTACATTTCCCTGCCCAAGGAAAACGGCTACCAGTCGCTCCATACCACGGTCATCGGCCCGCACGGAGAGCGCATGGAGGTCCAGATTAGAACCCAGGAAATGCACCTCTTTGCTGAAAACGGCATCGCCGCTCACTGGCGATACAAAGACGGCAGCCAGTCTACGGAAACCGAGAGCGAGCGGTTCGTCTGGCTAAGGTCCCTCCTGGAATGGATCAAAGAGCTCAAGGACCCCACCGAATTTCTGACGAGCTTGAAAGAAGACCTCTTCCGGTATGAAGTCTATGTCTTTACTCCGGCCGGAGACGTCAAGGAACTGCCTCAAGGCGCCACCCCGGTTGACTTTGCTTACTCCATCCACACCGAAGTCGGACACCGCTGCACCGGCGCCAAGATCAACGGCGCCATTGTTCCTTTGAAATATCAGCTTCGCAACGGGGACACCGTCGAAATCCTGACCTCCAAGCACCACGCCCCCAGCAAGGACTGGCTGAACTTTGTCATTACCCCCAAGGCCCGCAATCGTATCCGCCAGTGGTTCAGGATTGAAGAACGAACACGGTCCATCTCACTCGGGCGGGAGATGATCGAAAAGGCGTTTCGCCGTCATGAGCTGAGTTTCAATCAGCTTCTCAAGACCGAAGAGCTGGACCGTGTCGCCAGGGAGTATTCATTAAATGGCTATGAAGACCTCCTGGTCGCGGTCGGTTTTGGAAAGATCACGGTCAACCAGGTCGTCGGCAAGTTCAAGACCGTTGAAGAAAAAGCGCCTTCCCTGGTGGGCCGCGTTGTCCAGGCCATGCGGAAAAAGCCCCACGAGGGCATCAAGGTGCGCGGTATGGACGATATCCTGATCCGATTCGCCGGCTGCTGCAATCCCTTGCCTGGCGAGGACATTATAGGGTTCATCTCCCAGGGCCGCGGTGTCACCGTCCACTCGGCCAACTGCAAAAACATGATGCAGACTGATCCGGAGCGGCGTATTGAGGTGGAGTGGGATATGGACGATTCTAATGGACAGATCACCTACCCGGTCCATATCCAGGTTGTCAACCGGGAACAAAAAGGCGGGCTGGCCGAACTGAGCGGCGCCATCGCTGAGGAGAACGCCAACATCAGCCAGGCTAAAGTCGAGATCACACCGGATAATAAAGGCATCTCTGATTTCACCATCCATGTTACTGACAAGGATCACCTGCGCCGGGTGATTCAGCAGCTGAAAGGCCTGAAGAACGTCCAGAGAGTGACCCGCCTGCGCTGATCGGCCCGGGAGCGCCCACCGCCCGAGTCCTATCCCAGAGCCAACCAGGCCTCTACTAATAATGCCGAGCCACCCGGCTGGTTGGCTTGAGTCTAAGATTTTTACTTGACCTCTCGCAGGGGTTGGCCTATGTTCAATCGTTATGGCGCTTTGTTTTTTCTGCCATAAGCCCTTGGAGTTAGAGGGGAAGGTTTCCTTCAGGGAACTCTGTGCCCATTGCGGCATGGATGTCCACGTCTGCCTCAACTGCGAGTTCTACGACCCGGGTTATTCCAATGACTGCCGCGAGCCTCAGGCAGAACCGGTCCGGGACCGGGAGGCCCGCAACACGTGCGAATATTTTGTCCTGACTTCATCGGATCGTGAGCATGATGACGCCGCTGCCAGAGTCAAGGCCCAGTTAGATGATCTTTTTAAAAGGAAATGAGCGATGGTCAAAAAAAAGCTGACGCGCAAAGAACTGCTCTCGCAATCCGATGAGTTCATGACCCAAACTCAAAGGGTTATTAGTTTTGTAGGCAGACATCCGGGAAAATTTATCATCGGCGCCGCAGCAGCCCTGGCCCTGCTCCTTACGGTCATGGGGATAAAAGTTTACATGGATCGCCACACCGGGCAGGCCCTGGCTGCCTATAGTGAGGCCCTGGCGCAGGCCAACAGGCTCAAAAGCCGGGACAATAAAGGCGCTGGGGAGGAGATCGAGGCGGTCCTGGATGCGCTCGAAAGGGTCAGCACGAAGTACGCGCGAACCACCCCCGGCCGGCTGGTCCTCCTCGACCTCGGGACCCTGTATTTTCATCTTAAGCGCTACGATGAGGCCAGATACACCTATAAGAAATGCCTCAAGGTCCTCAAACCCGAGGAAGAAAGTCTGCGGCCTTTTATTTTGGACAGCCTGGCTTACACTTATGAGGCTCAAAATAAACTGACCGAGGCCGCGGCCCAATGGGAGGAGATTGTCAGGCTGCCAGGAAACATACTCAAGGATGAAGCCTTCCTTAGCCTGGGCCGAGTCTATGAGGCGCTCAATGAGCCGGAAAAGGCCGGTGAGGCGTATCGGCAGCTCATTGACAGATTCCCCGATTCCCCGCACTTCAGCCTGGCCAGCTTTAAACTAAAAAGGGTGGCGCCAAGAAAACCCTAGCGATAACTGTATAAAATGGGCACGCCAGCTTCTTTACAACTTGTGAAAGGTAAAAACCTGCTCTTTCTCTTACCTGCAAAAGAGAAACCCACGGTAAAAAATAAGGAGATTTTGGGGTTGCTGTCTTCGATAGGATGTCCCGCGCGCCGGCCAGTCCTTTCGGAACACTCATACCCAAAAACGTTGTTTCAAGGTTAAAACCTTTGCCTTCGATCCAGTCAGTTTCATGTCTGCTGAAAAATCACGGCTTCGAGCAGGCCCTGGATCAAAAGGAGATGAGTTCGCAGCCATAAATTCGCCTTCAGCCGCTTTGCTGAGGGAAACAGCATCAATACAGAAAGGATGAGACAAGATGTCTGAGTACTGGGATGAAAAGAATGAAACCATGTCTGTTGAAGAGATGAAAGCCCTTCAGCTCAGGGCTTTACAGGCGACCTTGAAATGGGTCTATGAGCGTATCCCGTTTTACATGAATGCCTTTGATCAGAAAGGGGTCAAGCCCGAAGACTGCCAGTCCCTTGAAGCGCTGTCGGACTTCCCGACCACCGTTAAGAACGATCTTCGGGACAATTACCCTTTTGGCCTCTGTGCCGTGCCCATGGAGGAGGTCATTCGCATTCATGCCTCTTCAGGCACCACGGGCAAGCCCATCACCGGCCCATACACGGCCGAGGACCTCCAGGGCTGGACCAGCTGCATGGCGCGAAGTTTATGGGCCGCGGGCCTGCGTAAAGACGACATCTGTCAGAATGCATACGGCTACGGACTTTTTACCGGAGGCCTTGGTTTTCATCAGGGCGCGGTCGAGGTCGGCTGCACCATTGTCCCGACCTCGGCCGGTCTGACCGAGCGCCAGCTGACCTTGATGCAGGACTTCGGGACGACCGCCCTTTTCTGCACCCCGACCTATGCCTTGACTATTGTCGAAAGGGCGGAAAAAATGGGGCAGAATATAAAAACCTGGCCCTTGCGGGTTGGGGTTTTCGGCGCGGAGCCTTGGAGCGAGGCCATGCGGCTGGAGATCGAAAATCGCATGGGCATCGCCGCTCATGAAGCTTACGGCCTGACCGAGATGGGAGGACCGGGTGTGGCCTTTGCCTGCCCGGAGCACAGGCTGCATATCAATGAAGATCACTACTTTCCGGAAATCATTGACCCTGACACCGGCGAGGCTCTGCCAGAAGGCGAGCAGGGAGAGCTCGTCTTTACCGCGCTCAAGCGCCGGGCCATGCCTTTGATTCGTTTCCGCACCAGAGACATCAGCTCCCTGAAGCGGGAAGAGTGCCCCTGCGGCCGGACCTTAATCACCATGAAAAAAATTACGGGCCGGTTTGACGACATGCTCATCATCTCCGGGGTCAACGTCTTCCCCTCCCAGGTAGAGTCGGTTATCATGGAGTTCCCGGAGATGGAAGCCCAGTACCTGCTCCGGGTCGGACAGAAAGGCTACCTCAGTACCCTGGCGCTCGAAGCCGAGGCCAAGGAAGACGTTTACAAGGGCGGTCAGGAGGCCACCGATGTCTTGGCTGAGAAAGTCTCCAGAAGAATCCAGCAGGTCATCGGCATTCATGTGCCTGTGACCATCGTGCCTCACGACTCCATCGCTCGTTCCGAAGGCAAGGCCCAGCGGATCATTGATGAACGGAATTCGAGGTAAACCATGCATCCACTGCTTAAGACCAGATCAGGTCAACAAAAACTGCTCCTGGGCAACCAGGCCATCGTCCGGGGCGCCCTGGAAGCCGGTGTCGCCTTTGTCACCTGCTATCCAGGCACCCCCTCTTCCGAGATCTCAGACGCCTTTTTTGAACTTTCAGCCGAAACCAACCTCTACTTCGAGTATTCAACCAATGAAAAAGTCGCCCTGGAGGTCGGCGCCGGCGCCGCCGCTTCCGGTCTGCGCACCCTGGTGGTCATGAAGCACGTCGGGGTGAACGTGGCGGCAGACCCGCTCATGACCCTGGCCTACGTTGGCGTCGAGGGCGGTATGGTCGTCATTTCCGCAGACGACCCTTCCCTCTTTTCCAGCCAGAACGAGCAGGATAACCGGTATTATGGCAAACTGTCCAGCCTGCCCATCCTGGAGCCGTCTTCTCCAGCCGAAGCCAGGGAGATGATCAAAGACGCCTTCGACCTCTCTGAAAGCCTTAGGCTGCCCGTCATCTTCCGAACCACGACCCGCATCAATCACTCCCGTGGCACAGTCACTTTCGGCCGCATGAAAAAAAGGATCACCCAGGGCCGTTTTGTTAAAGACCCTGGCCTCAAGGTAACCCTGCCCGCTGTATCCCGCGTCCTGCACGGCATGCTCATCGAGAAGTACGCCCGGGCCTTCCAGATGGCCAATGCCTCGCCGCACAATTTCGTCAAAGGCCGAGGCAGACCGGGGATCATCACCAACGGCATCAGCTACGCCTATGTCATGGACGCCCTGAGCGACCTGGGCCTGAAAAGCAGGATCGCAGTCCTTCGTCTCGGGTTCAGCCATCCTTTCCCCAAGAAGCTGGTGCAGCGCTTCCTGCGCGGCCGGGACAAGGTACTGGTGGTCGAGGAACTCGAGCCGTACATGGAAGAAGAAACCAGGGCCGCGGCTCAGGAAGCCGGGCTAACCCTCAAGATCGCTGGCAAGTCAGACGGACTTTTCTCCCGCCTTTTTGAGTTCGATCCGGGCATGGTTCGGGCCGGGATAGCCAGGTATTTCGATCTGAAATACAAGGCGCCCAGGCCGATCAAAACGGCAGACCTGCCAGAAACACCCAGCCGCCCGCCGAACCTCTGCCCCGGCTGCCCTCATCGTTCCACCTTTTACACCGTCAAGAAAATCGCCGGTCCTGACACGGTTTACCCGACCGATATTGGCTGTTACACCCTGGGCTTCATGCCGCCCCTGCGCATGGCCGACTTCCTGCTGTGCATGGGTTCGTCCATCTCCACCGCCTGCGGCATCTCCAGGGCCACGGGCCGCAAGACAGTGGCCTTTATCGGTGACTCGACCTTTTTCCACGGCGGCCTGACCGGCCTGGTGGACGCGGTTCACAACAAGCACAATGTCCTCCTGATTATCCTGGATAACGGAACCACGGCCATGACCGGCCACCAGATTCACCCTGGCGTGGACACGACACCCATCGGCCGCGATAAAAAGCAGATCCGCCCTGAAGACGTGGTCAGAGGGCTGGGGGTGGAGGACGTTTACGTCGTCAAGCCCCGCAACCTCAAGAAAATGGAGGCAGCGGTCAAAGCGGCCATGGCCCATGAAGGCGTTTCGGTCATCGTCTCTGAAGAAATCTGCCCCCTTTACGCCCAGCGCATCGGCCAGTTCACCAAGAAGATGGTCTTTAGGGTGGATCAAGCCAGGTGTAAAAACCGGCGCGACTGCCTCAATCTTCTGGCCTGCCCGGCATTTTATCTGGATGAAGACAAGGTCATGATCAATCCTGACCTCTGCATCGGATGCGCCGTGTGCAGCCAGGTCTGCCCGGAGCATGCCATCCGGCCGGTCAAACTAGGAGAACTGTCATGAATATAATCCGGATCCATATAACCGGTGTCGGCGGGCAAGGCACCCTGCTGGCCACGAGCCTCATCGGCGAAGCCGCACTGCTGGCCGGAGTCAACGCCAATATCAGTGAAGTGCATGGCATGGCTCAGCGGGGCGGAGTCGTTGAATCAGCCGTCGTCATCGGCCCGGCCCTGAGCACCATTATCTCTGACGGCGAAGCGGATATTTTACTGGGGTTCGAACCTTCGGAGACCCTGCGCGCCGCTAATAAATGCGGTTCAGATACCCTTGTCATAACCAACTCACATCCGCAGCCTCCCTTTACGACAGCAATTGGCCAGGGGAGATATCCCGATGTTGATCCAGCCCTGGCGCAGCTGGCCAAGAAGGTCAGGCGCCTGATGGCCCTGGATGCAGACGCCTTTGCCCATCAGGCCGGGAGCATTTTATCCATGAACATGGTCATGCTGGGGGCGCTGGTCAGGCACGCCGACCTCCCCGTCAAGGCAAATCATCTAAAAAAAGCCATAAAATCAAATACAAGGAAGACATTCTTAAAGATGAACTTGAAGGCTTTTGACCTGGGATATAACCATTGACCTGAACCGTTTTAAAACACCGCTGACATGAAACTGAACCGGCGCAGAGGCAGAATATCAACTCCGGCTTACCTGGCCGTCTTACTTGTCCTGGCCGGGGCAGCTGCAGCCGCAGCCTTTTACCTTTACTTTTATCTGCCTTCGGCCGGGCTTGAATCTGAGCTGGAAATAACGGCCCGGGCCGTGGCCCTGCCTCGGACAGCCCCGATTCAATCCCGGGTCAAGTACACCTTCAGTTCTGACGAACTGAAAAAAAGGCTCATAAGCGAAATTGTGGTTCCGAAAAGGGCTTCCAGGCCTAAAGCCGCGCCCAAACCAACCCCTCCGCTTCTTCCATTACCACCTCTGGGCCGACCTCAAGCCAAGCTCACGCCGCCTACTGTCCCCATGCTCAAAATACCTCCAGACTCCGAACCGGAAGCAAAACCATCACCCGGCCCTGAAAGCGGCGAACGCTCTCCCGCCCCGGTCTGGGTCCTAAATGTGATTTCCACCGAGATGCCGGAAAAGGCCCGCCGTTTTGTCGAAATTCTGCAAAAGACTTCTTACCGGGTTTACAGCTACAGGGTGGAAGGAGAAAAGGCGAGTTGGTACCGCGTGCGCGTCGGTTTTTTCTCCACGCGCCAGGAGGCCGAAGCCGCGGCCGCCTTTCTGGTCAAGGAATACCAGATGCCCCAGGCCTGGATCCTCACCCCGGCCCCCATGGAGGTGGCCAGGTATTTTCGTAATCAATCATCCCGGCCCGATCGAAAGCCTCTCCCGGCCGATCACCAGGCCGAGCAGGATGAACGAATAGATGAATTCAGTACTCCTGATCTCCATTGACGCCTTACGGGCCGATCACCTGGGATGTTACGGCTACCCGCGCCGGACCTCCCCGAACCTGGACCGTCTGGCCCGGGAAGCGGCCCTGTTTGAACACGCCTTTGCCCCCAGCTCATACACCATTCCCTCTTTTACCTCTTTGATGACCGGCCGCTGGCCGAGCTGGCACACGGCCAAACTGTTTCTTCAAGCGCCTTACGCCCTGACGCCGGACATGGTCCCCCTGGCCGAACTCATGGCCGCTTTTGGCTATCGAACCGCGGCCTTTATCAGCACCATCGTCTTGAGCCGGCAGAACAGCGGCCTGGATCGCGGGTTCGAGGTCTATGATGAAGAAACTAGGGTTCCGGAACTTAACCGCCCCATGTTCCTTTACCGCAGGGCTGAGGACACGCTGGCCGCCGCGGCAGCGTGGCTCAAGGAGATCAAGGATGAGCCCTTCTTTCTCTGGGTTCATCTTATGGATGCCCACGGCCCCTACACCCCGCCCCCGCCCTTTGAGACTCGCTTCGCTGGCGACGGCCTGACCCTGACCCCCTTTGACCGGCTGCGCCTGCCGCTTACTGAAACACAGATCACTCGAAAGACCGCGCCCGAAGATTACATCCCGGGCATCCCGGCCTATCAGGCGCTCGGGTTCGAGCCGTCCAGCCCGCCTAAATATGAAAGCCGTTTCAAGGAGTACCTTGACCGGTACGACGGCGCCATCGCCTATGCAGACCTGGCCGTCGGACGCCTCCTGGCTTTGCTCAAGAGCCAGAACCGGTATAATGACGCCATCATCATCGTGCATGCCGATCATGGCGAGGCCTTTGGGGAGCAGGGGGTCTTTTTCTTCCACGGGCTGACCGTGACCCGGGATCAGATCCATGTGCCTTTGATCGTCAAGGCGGCGCAGCTGACCCCGGGCCGGTATTCGGCCCCGGTTTCCCTGTGCGACATCATGCCCTTTCTGGCTGAAGCCCTGGACCTGGATGCCCCGGGCGGCGTGATGGGCCGCTCTTTACTCGCCAGGCCCGATCCGCAGCGCTTCATTCCGTCCCAGATCCTGAGGCAGCTTGCCATAATCAATAACGAGAATCTGTATCTTTATGGACAAGGATACTTTGAGCCGCCGAGGCACGGAACACTCTTTGAAACGCAGCATGGGCTCGAGTTCCTCAAGCGCACCCTTCCCTGCCGCCGCTTCGAGTATCAAAAAGACCCCCTGGGCTATTATCCGCTCAAGCCCGGGCCGGAAGGACCCCGCCTGGACGACTGGGTGCAAGAATTCGTGAGTGAGGCCAATGCTCAGGTTTTTGAAGCAGAACCGCTAATACGCGAGGACCAGGCAAACGACAGCTTGACCGAACGCTTGCGCGCTTTGGGATATCTGGATTGATTCGTTCAGGGTTGCCCGTTATTTACATCAAGCGCTTTGGAGAAAAACCAAATTTTTACTTGCCCCTGAACAAGGGGTGGGATAGAGTTTAGGCATGCAAAAGATAGGCTTGGTGGTAAAAAAGGGCGCACGCAAGGCCCGGAAGGCAGCGAAAGAATTAGAGGCCTGGCTCAAGGAGCAGGGGCTCGAGGTTTTTATTGATGAAGTGGAAGTGCAAAATAGTTCGGAGTCCTGCCGCACCGAACCGCCTTCCCCCATCCCGGATGACGTTGATTTGATCGTGGTCCTGGGCGGGGATGGGACCCTGCTCTATGCGGCCCGCGCCGTCAGGAAAAGCGGCGCTCCTCTTCTGGGCGTCAACCTGGGCGGTCTGGGTTTTTTAACTGAAATCGGATTGAAAGACCTGTATGCGACCATGGAAAAGGTCCTGGCCGGCGATTTCATTGCCGAAGCCAGGATGATGCTCACCGTTTCGGTTCAACGCTCCGGCCGTTCCATCGCCCGGTACACGGTCCTCAACGACGCGGTCATCAACAAGGCGGCCCTGGCCAGAATCCTGGACCTCAAGGTCAGGATAGACGGCCGGAACCTGACGTCCTTTCGCGCGGACGGCTTGATCATTTCCACGCCCACCGGCTCGACAGCCTATAACCTTTCAGCCGGCGGGCCCATTGTCTACCCGGCTCATGAGACCATACTCCTCACCCCGATCTGCCCTCACACCCTCAGCAACCGCCCCCTGATACTGCCCGAAACCGCTCAGATCGAAATAGAGATGGACCCCAGTGCTTCAGACATGATCCTCACGGCAGACGGGCAGGTCTTCTGCGACCTTAAACCCGGCGACACGGTCATGGCCCGCCGCGCCCGCACCAGGATTTCTCTGATCAAGAATCCGTATAAAGACTACTTCGAGATCCTCAAGACCAAGCTCGGCTGGGGTTAAGATAGGAATATTCACCGCAGAGTTCGCAGAGAACGCTGAGATGAAAAAGGAAATAAATGAGATCACCGAAACGATAATCGGTTCGGCCATCGCAGTTCATAGAGAACTCGGCCCCGGTCTCTTAGAATCAGCCTATGAAGCCTATGAGAAGCCTATGAAGCATGTTTAGCTTACGAATTGGTTGAGAGTGGGCTGTTCGTGGAACGGCAGAAGGCTCTACCTGTAATATATCGAAATATAAGAGTGGACTGCGGTTATCGCATTGATCTGCTCGTGGAAAGAAAGATCATAATCGAACGTAAGGCGGTCGAGAAACTGGAACCTATCCACCAGGCGCAGCTTTTATCTTACCTGAAACTGTCTAACTGCAAGGTGGGACTTTTGATCAATTTCAATGTTAAAGTACTGAAAAACGGAATACGCCGATTAGTTTATGATTTAGAAGAATAATTTTTCCGCGCTCTCTGCGCTCTCTGCGGTAAAAAGCCATCAGCCATCACCGGAGGTTGACTGATGAACGATGATGAAGTTATCGTCGTTCCCATTGAAGACAGCATTGATTTGCACACCTTTCGCCCGGAGGAAGTCTCCTCGCTGCTCATGGATTATTTTCAGGCCTGCCTGGAAAAAGGGATCAAGGAGGTCAGAGTCATTCATGGCAAAGGCACAGGCCAGCTGCGGGCCGGTGTCCTTTCCTTCCTTGAAACATGCAGCCTGGTTAAGTCTTATTCCCCGGCCCCGCCGGAGCGAGGCGGCTGGGGCGCCACCATTGTGAAACTAGCAGGCCGCTGAACCGGCTTGCGCACTGCTCAAAAGATCGGTTGAGACCTTTTCGGGCGGGGATAAACCCCGCCCCTACAACTGGATTTCGGCGTGCGCGGGAATGACAGCGGGAGTAAAGATTAATGGATTAAATGAGGAGGGACAGGCTCAGTGTCTGAACCCAAGGCGGTCGAGGTTCTGGACGGTTGCAGTGTAATACAGCCCCAGCTCTTTCAGGAGCCGGTTGGTCGCCTCTTCGACCTGCTGGATGTCGCTTTCACTGATTTCATCCAGAGCCACGGAACTCAAGGCCGATTTGAGCTGTTCGAACTTCTGCGTCAGGATGGAGTCGCGCTGCTGGGGATCCAGAAAGCCGTGGACCTCAACAATGGTCCTGACGCACGATGACAGGCGCAGTCTTTTCCTTACCGCGTCCATCAAGATCTTCCCAGCTCTCGCGAAATCTCGAAGAAGACCTTATAGAACCGCTCATACTCAACCAGGGCCTTGTGGATGATCTTATCGAACCTGGATTCATCGTTTAACGATATGACCGCATTAACTGAAAGCTGGAAGGCAGTCATATAATCCAGGCTATGGTAGTCTTTCCCGAACAGGGCCAGGAAAATGCGGCGCCGGGTGGACATGATCATGGGCTGGATGGTCCTTAGGATGGGGTGGAATCCATCGAGATGCCCGTCGTAGTTTTCATGGAGCAGGATAGCATGAAACTGGGTGACCTTGAGCTGCCGGAGCACGTCCCGGATTGATTCAGGCAGGACCGGGACATAGCCCAGGTCGGTCATGATTTTTGCCAGGCTGTCCCGCTGAGGGCCTTGGTCAAAGCAGATCAGGGCCAGTTTAGCCCCCTCTTCGTAGAACTCGCCAACAACGTCCTCCTCGCCTTCATCAAACTCCAGTTCGGGCTGCGGCGATTCGGGTTCCAGCTCCACGCTCAACTCCCCGGGCCCGGCCGAAGCAGGTTCCTGGACATCCTGAGCCGGGACCAGGATGGAGTTCCTGGTTTTGCACCTGGGGCAGGTAAAGGTGAAATCCTCGCCCGGGACTAACTTGTCATCAGGCAGGTTGATCTTTACGTGACAACTCGTGCATTCGACCTTCATCATGGCCTCCAGGTCTGATGTTAGCTTTTCTTGCGGCGAGCCATGGCACGCTCACGCGCCATTTCTTCTTCCGTCCGGCCGTATTTACTGTCAACGGTCAGGCCTTCGATGTCCGTTGTCTTCTCGCCCCTCTCTGCCTTCTGGGTGTCAATCCCCCGTCCGACAATCGCCTTCTTAGAGGCATAGGCCATGGAGTTCTCTTCAGAAATCAAGCCTTGCTTGTAAAGGCTGAGGATGGACTGGTCAAAGGTCTGCATGCCAAACGGATTCAGTTCTTTAATCGTATTGTAATAGGTCTTTTCCTCTGTCTCTCCATTGAGGATCATGTCCTTGATCTGAAGATTGGTGCCCATGACTTCGAAAGCCGCAACCCGGCCGCCGCCCTCCTGAGGCAGCAGGCGCTGGCTCACGATCCAGCGCATGGTGTCAGCCAGACGGATGCGAACCTGATGTTCCTCCTCCTGATCGAACATGCCCAAGATACGATTTATGGTCTGCCCAGTGTCAACGGTATGCAGGGTCGAGAGCACCAGGTGACCGGTCTCAGCCGCGGACAGACCGATCTCGACCGTCTCCCGGTCCCGCATTTCACCGACCAGGATGACCTTGGGGGCCTGCCGCAGTGCCGCGCGCAGGCCATTGGCAAAGCTGTCAAAATCCTGGCCCAGCTCCCGCTGGTTAAAGGTTGATTTTTTATGAGGATGGACGTATTCGACCGGGTCCTCGAGGGTGATGACGTGCACCGCTTCTTTTTCATTGATATCGTTGAGCAGGGCGGCCAGGGAGGTGGTCTTGCCGCTGCCAGTAGCTCCGGTAACCAGGATAATCCCGTTCTTTTCCCGGGCCATGATCTTGAAGGCCGGGGGTAATTTTAGCTGATCAATGGTTGGAATCGTGGTTTCGAGTTTTCTTAAAACCATGGAGTAGCAGTTGCGCTGGGAGAAGATATTACCCCTGAAACGGGCCTTGCCTGCCAGCTGGTAGGAAAAATCGCAGGAACCCTGTTTGACCAGGTCCTCGGTCAGACGCCGGTCATTGTTGATCAGGTTCAAGGCAAAGATCTCCGCCTGAAACGGCGTCAGGGCGTCAATTTCAGGCTTGAGGTCGAGTTCAATCAGCTGGCCTGAAGATTCGACCTGGAATTTTTTGCCCACAGTGATGTTCAGGTCTGAAACATTGCTGTGGGATTCGAGCATCTTACTTAGAATGTAATCAATCTGTGACTGCTGCATGGCACTGCCTTCCCTTACGCGTCGGTGAAATCATCCGGCGATTTGGTGAGATACTGTCTGAACTTGGCCTTATCAAGGCACTTGTTGTAACCATCGTTCGCGTCAATCCGGCCGGCGTTCAGATGATCCAAAATGGCGTCGTCAAGCGACTGCATGCCGAATTTCTTTCCGGTCTGAATGACTGAGGGAATCTGAAAAGTCTTGCTTTCTCGAATCAGGTTACGGACGGCCGGAGTGGCCAGCATGATCTCCAGGGCGGCCACGCGTCCCTTTTTATCAATCCGCTTGAAAAGAGTCTGGGCCACAACCGCCCGCAGGCCGTCGGCCAGGGAGGACCGAATCTGAGCCTGCTGGTCGGCCGGAAACTGCTCAATCATGCGGTCCACCGTCTTGGCGGCGCTGGTGGTGTGCAGGGTGCCAAAGACCAGGTGGCCGGTATTTGCGGCCTCGATCGCCAGAGCGGTGGTCTCCAGGTCGCGCATCTCACCGACCATGATAATATCCGGGTCCTCGCGTAAGGCCCCTCTCAGGGCGGCGGCAAAGGACCTGGTATGCGTCCCGACCTCACGATGGTTCACCAGGCAATTTTTACTCTGGTGCACAAACTCCAGGGGATCTTCGATGGTTATAATGTGATCCCGGCGAATGCTGTTGCATTCGTCAACTATAGCAGCCAGGGTGGTGGACTTGCCGCTGCCCGTCGGGCCCGTGACCAGGACCAGGCCCTTGGGAAGACTGGACAGTTTTTTGATTACCGGTGGCAGACCAAGCTGATCCGTGGTCAGAATCTGGCTGGGTATCTCCCGAAAAACAGCTCCGATGCCCCATTTCTGATTGAAGTAGTTAGCTCGATAACGGCTCAGGCCCGGAATCTCATAGGCAAAGTCCACGTCACCGCTCTCTTCAAAGACCTTGATCTTCTCCTCAGGCGTGATTTCATAGAGCAATTTTTTAAGATCGTCATTTTCCAAGGTCTTGTAGTTGATACGCTCCATCTCCCCGTTGATGCGCAAGATCGGCTTGCTGCCCGTAGTCAAATGGAGGTCAGAAGCGCCCTGATCGTTCATAAGTTTAAAGAATGCGTCAATCTGAGCCATATTTATAGAACCTCCTTAATAAACTGCTTGAACTTATTTCCACCGGCCGTCAGAACTTTTGCGCATCTCCATGTACTCGACCCGCCCTTTTGAATTTATAAAGGAGTTGCCCAACCAGCTGACAATGCTCAGCAGGAGGGCGCCCCAAAAGGCCGCCCAGAAGCCATGAACATGAAAGCCCTTGATAACCGCGGAGACGATCATGAGCATGAAGCCGTTGAGAACCAGAATAAACAGCCCAAGGGTCAGGATGGTCAAAGGCAGTGTCAGAATGATCAGTACGGGCCGAACAATGGCATTGAGCACGCCCAGAACGGCGGCCGCGATCAATGCGTAAACAAACCCCTCTACCTCGATACCAGGAACCAGGTAGCCAATAAGGAGCAAGGATATGGTACTAACGAGCCAGCGCAGTAAAAGACCATTCATTATTCCAAACCGACATTACCTTATGAATTCTCTAGATTATTATCATATCACGGCTAAAGGTTCAAGCCTCGATTGGCCTGAATAAAAACACGCGGGAATCCAGATCTCACCGCGGAGACCGCGGAGAGCGCAGAGGAGTCATTCTAGCGCAAGCGGGAATCCAGAGAGTAGGGGCGGGGTTTATCCCCGCCCGTATATGTCATTCCCGCGCAGACGGGAATCCAGAACAGCAGAGCCTGGGAACGAGAACTAAAAATACCTTAAAAACGTAAAAAGGAAGCCCGAAGGCTTCCCTTTTAAGGTTTTACAGGTTAACCAAAAAACACCCCGCTCACCTGGGCGCCATGCGGATGGCCCCGTCCAGACGGATGGTCTCGGCGTTTAACATGGGGTTTTCAATGATCTGGCGAGCCAGCATGGCATATTCGCTATCCTTGCCAAACCGGGTCGGGAAGGGAGTTTGCGCCAGCAAGGCATCCCTGTTCTTCTGCGGCATGAGGGCCATCATGGGGGTATCGAATATGCCCGGAGCAATGGTACAGACCCGGATTCCGGAGCGGGCCATATCCCGGGCGATGGCCAGGGTCATGCCGACGATGCCAGCCTTGGAAGCAGAATAAGCTGCCTGCCCGATCTGGCCGTCCCAGGCGGCCACAGAGGCCGTGTTGATGATCACGCCCCGCTCGCCGTCCTCATTCGGCTCGTTGTCCTGCATATAAAACGCGGCCCAGCGCGTGGCGTCAAAGGTCCCGATCAGATTGATCTTAACGATCATGGTAAAGGCATTCAGGTCATGAGGCCCTTCCCTGCCCACCGTCTTCATCGGCAGGCCGGCGCCGGCGCAATTTATTAAAATATCTATCTTGCTGAAGTTCTCCAGCGCGGTTTTCATGGCCGCCTGCACTTCCTCGGTCTCGGTGACGTTCGTCTTGGCAAAGACGGCGCGGTTCCCGAGTTCAGAGCACACCGCCGGCCCTTTTTCTTCATTCAAATCCAGGATCACAAGATTTGCCCCCAAACTGTGAAGAAGTCTGGCCGTGGCCGCGCCCAGGCCGCTCGCGCCTCCAGTGATGACAGCCGTTTTACCATTAATCTCCATGCCTGTTCCTCCTTGAGAAGTTTTAATGAAAGGATTAAAAAAATTCGCTCAGATTGCCTGATCAAACCAGTACTGTTCCAATGCCCGTTTACGTGGCTTCCGCTTGAATTTAGAGGGCTATCTTTGCATTTATGACGGCCAAGATCAAGGATAATTTAGTTTTTTTACGCTCGTCTGAAGACAGCTTGATAATTCGGTCTAAAAAGGTATAGATTAATCATTATATTTAAAATATTAGTGAAACGGTCTTGATATGTTAATATGTAACGATGAAAAATTTAGAGAGGTGGCTTCAGGAGAATATTGAAGACGTAAGGAAGTAAAAAAATCACCAGATACCCCTGGCAGGGTCAGAAATGTCCCTGCCTTTTTTTTATTACGTTAGGTAAAAAACCATCATAATTGCACCTGCTTTATTGATAATTATTTGAAATTAAATTAAAATCGTTTATAAATGTCCTCGCTATGGCTGCATTAAATTGGAGGCCATTGCTGTATAATCGAAGTTAATAAAGCTTATCAAGAAAGTGGAGGAGGATTATGAATTATAAGAACATTATCGTTGCGAATGAACGAGGGATCACAACCATAACCTTGAACCGTCCTGAGAAGCTCAACGCCTTGGACGCAAATATCTTGCAGGAGCTAATCAAGGCGATTGATGAGGCCAGGGAGGACGATGAGTCAAAGGTGATGATTATCACCGGCGCTGGCCGTGGTTTCTGCTCTGGGGCGGATATCACGTCAACAGCTCTGGGTACGGATACCAGGCTGCCAGGGATCAATCGCTCCCATCGTCTCGAACCTTTTATCCTATTTGGGGCGGTGATGAAGCGGTTGCGAAATTTTCACAAGCCTATTCTCGTTGCCATTAATGGTATGGCTAGCGGCGGTGGTCTTTCTCTTGCTTGTTTGGGGGATATAAGGATTGGCTGCGAGGAAGCCAAGTTTAGCGCCATCTTTGTGAAAAGGGGATTGGTGCCCGATTGCGGCGCATCTTACCTCCTCCCCAGGATTGTGGGGACACAGAACGCCCTAAAGCTTATGTGGACCGGCGACATTATTGACGCCAGAGAGGCGGAAAGAATCGGTCTGCTAAGCGGTGTTGTGCCTGCTGATGAACTTATGAGCACTGTAAAGGAGCTGGCCCTTCAGATCGCCCATGGACCTTCAACAGCTATCGAGCTAATGAAACGCATGGTATATGAGGGGCTGGAAGCGAACAGCTTCTCTCTTTCCATGGCCTATGAAGGTTGGGCCCAGGAAATGTGCTACCTGACAGAAGATGTTCAGGAAGGAATTAAGTCCTTCATGGAAAGAAGACCTTCTAATTTCACAGGCAAGTAAGAAGGGCACGCCTGGGAGTTTCTCGATAAAGGGTGAATTTTGTCCTTCAGTCATTTATTTGATCCAGGTATGACAGGTACTCCTCCCCGGTCATCAGCTCATCCAGCTCGCCAGGATCAGAGGGAATAATCCTGGTGATCCAGCCGCGGTCTTCAGGAGACTGGTTGATCAGGGTCGGGATGTCCTCAAGCTCCATGTTGGACTCAATAACATCACCGCTTATGGGCGCGATCAGGTCGCTGGTCGTCTTGGTTGATTCAATCTGGCCGAATTCATCCCCGGCAATGAGTTTATCGTCCGCCTCGGGTAAATCCACGTAAACAATCTCGCCCAGCTCTTCCTGGGCATGATCGGTAATGCCGACCAGGGCTTCATTCCCATCCATCTTAACCCAGGTATGCTCCTTGTGATATTTGAAAATCATATTGCGAGTCTCCTCCTGATATTTGCCTTTTTCATTCACAGACCAGAACTGATCGCATGAAAACGCGCCGGGTTCAGGCGGTCCTGATCGGGGAACATAGCTCACTTGGGCCTGCAACTCAATACCTTTTATTAGAGATCTGCCGACCTTTGGGAAAGCCGGTCAGGGCGTGGATGCTCTTGACTTATTCCCTCAAGCAAGCTATTTTTTAAATTACAACCCATGGGAATTGTGAGGAAGTAACATGAAACGAGTATTATACTCCGGGCTCATTCTGGCCCTTCTGGCAGTGGGAGGCTGCACCGGGTATACTTACATGCCCGTGCCTTTTAAGGCGCCCGAGGCCTATCTCAATCATCAGCGCCTGGATGGGGCGGTGATTGCCATACGAAGTTACTCCAGCAGCATTGAGGCCAAAGAGGCCTTTGGTTTCGACATCATAGGCGCCGGCCTTCTTCCCCTTCAGATCATTATGGACAACAAAGGTCCTCATTCCTACGAGCTTGTCCCGGCGCAGACCCTTCTTAAAGACGCTGATAATAATTTATGGAACATCTTGCCAGCCGAAAGAGCTTACGACCGGGTGAACAAGAAGGACGAGCTGGCGCGTCTGGGCAAAACTGGCGCCAAGTCAGCCGCGTTAACCGGCGCGGCCGGGGCTATTCTGGGTTTTGCCTTGGGGGTGATAACCGACTCTGACATCAGCCGGACAACGCTTAAAGGGGCCACGGCCGGTGCGGCTCTGGGCGCTGTGGGCGGAGGTTCAGCCGGTTACCATGACCGTCAGGCCAGGAACCGCATTGCCCGGGACCTGCGGGAAAAAAGCCTGAAAAGCGGGACTTTCCGTGCCAAGGAGTTTGCGCACGGATTCCTTTTCTTCCCGGCTGAGGTCAAGAATCCCAAGCTCCTGCGCCTGAAACTTAAGGAAAAAAACACGGGCCGCATTCATATTCTGGAGTTTAGGCTTTAAAGGAAAGGCCGGAAGGCGCTACCTGATCTCCACGATCTCCATCTCCTGGACGCCTCCAGGAGCCTTGACTCGAACCTCGTCCCCCTCCTCCTTGCCGATCAAGGCCCGACCGAGAGGAGAGGTTACGGAAATGCGGCCCTTTTCAGGATCAGACTCATAAGGCCCCACCAGCATGTAGCTTTTTTGTTCCCCTGTCTCACTATCTTCTAGTGTAATCCTGGCGCCGAAAACGGCCCGGTCATGAACCTGGCTGGTGTCAATAATATCGCACTCCCCGATCTGAACCTGAAGCTCGGCGATCCGGCCTTCGATAAAGGACTGGCGATCCTTGGCAGCATGATACTCGGCGTTTTCCATGATGTCACCGTGAGCCCGGGCGGCTTTTATGGCTTTCACGTTGGCCGGCCGTTCGATCTTGATCATCCTATCCAGTTCCTTTTTGAGATTCTCATACCCTGGGCGTGTAATAGGCGTTCTTTGCATCGTTTTACTCCCCACCAACTCAAAACCGGCGGCCAGTCCAGGCTACCGGCATCAGACTTGCGGGTATTTTTGACTATCCTATTTTTTCTGGCTTGCTAAAAATCAGCCGGACATGACAAATAATAGGTCAAATGGCTCCCTTTTCTCTTACCAGAGGCACCATGGCTCTGTCAAGATGCCCGGGCCTGAAACTGGACTATTAGAGCAATTGCTGAGTTGCCCCCGGTTTCTTTGGACACGAAATTGCATTAACGTGAGAAGAAGTTGTTCAAGGAGGTCGGGTCATGAAAGAGGAGAGGAAAATAATGGGAGAGGTCGTTGGCATGACCGGAGGCAAGCCAACGACTGGCGGCCAGGGTGGACCCCTGGGGCCGAAACAGCGCTGGAGTGTCAGCCGAAAAAAGGAAGGATTTAAGGCTAATTGCCACTACCTGAACCTGAACCACCTCCACCGCCATGCCCTCCTGAACCTGAACCGCCTGATCCTGCATCACTGGAGCCACTTGAATCCGTGCCGCCGGAGTGGTCTGAACCACCACCTGTTTTTGAATCCTGGTCTTCAGTATTTTGTCCACCTTTGAAAGAATGGGTGTATTCATTGGCTACCTGGGCAGGGGAAACTGTTCCAGATTTAGTCATGAAGGTATTCCTCATAGTCACCATTTCCCGTACTGTTGACTGGTTCTCGAGGGCCAGACTGATGAGGTCGGCTGTGTCACGGGAACTAAGACCAAGGCGTGCCATGTCGCGAGTCGTCTTAAGGCTCTCTTCACTAAGCTCCAAGGCCTGTGCATGATCCATGGTGTGGATCCTCTCTTGTAACTGGTTCATGATCCCTTTCATATCCTGCTCTTCCACGCCCGCGACCATGCACGCGGCAATGGTATTCGCTAACATACGGATCTGGGACCGTTCCTGGGTTATCATTCTAGCCTGGTCGTATGCCGAAGCAAACCTGGAACGAACCTTTTCCATGGCCTGTAAAATAGTCTCCGCCTTTACTTGCTTGGCAATACCCTCATTTACCTTACTCGTGATCGGCTCCACGGGCAATTCCTTCTCACTGGTCTCCATCACAATCTGATGGGCTCGCAAAATATGCTCTTCCCTGAATCTGGTTTGAAGCATTAGGCGAGTAATTTCCATGGCGTCATCGCTATCGATTCCCATCCTAATCATGGATCTCACACTGGCCCTGACACTTTTCGTGGCGCTTTGAGGAAGCCCATCGTCAACCTCGTCGGCCAAGGCGATAGAACAACCGAAAAAAATCACGCACGCGATAATAATAAATATTTTTTTCATGCCGTCACCTCTCACGGGTCTTATCAATATAACGAGCAGCCTCGATGAAGGTTACAATTCAGGGACGTATACACAGTTTTTCGATCCGAAATCATCAAACTGTTTCAATCTACAGGAAGGGATAAAATGTACCCCATCAATCATATAAAAATAAGTAAAGGCACGATTTGCTGGCAAGGTCACTGCCCAGGTTGAGCCGGCTTTTTTTTCAGCAAGGTGAAGTTTGAATCCGTCCAGGGAGGAGGCAAAATAGACTATTACAGCATCAGATTTGTTCAGGTACAGGTAAAGTGAGTTTGTCCCGACCCGATAATGATGACTGCCCCCGCAGCCGGCTAGAGTAGTAGTTAATACGATTGCTGGAAGCAGGTACCACTTCATGTTTAGACCCCAATCCGAAGGATCGAATTCTCACCTCCAAAATCATCCTTTTCTAGAGTCAGAATGGTTGGATCGGCGACCCTCAGCCGGTCCTCGAAAATATAACTAAACTGATGCTCTCCGTGTGGCAATTCAAGAGTGATTTCCCAGTATCCGGTCGTACCTACTCTTTTCAAGGGGACCTTTTGCCACTGCGTGAAACTCCCGGCGATTTCCACTTTTTTTACGTCCGGACGATGGATCACAAACCTATGCGGGGTAGTAGTTATTTTAGCTGGCATCAGCAGGAAGAGCAGGATAGCCGCAGTCACTGCAGCAGCCGGGACCATATATCCAACAGGACGCAGCCATGAGAACGGCTTCCTTTTTTCTGAAGGTAGCACTGCTTCCGGAACACGATCCGTAACGTCGGACCGGAGTCTCTGCTCTAATTGCAGGAGCGCGATGGATTTGTCCTTAAAGGACTTATCCTGATGAACCATTTCAATATATTTGATTTTTTCTTCCATGTTCAGTTCGTTATCGATGAACATACTGATGAGATGATCCATTACTTTTCTCCTACTGTAAGGATTTTTTTAAGCGCAAGGCGGGCCCTATGGACCTTAACCTTCACGTTTGCCTCGCTGATTCCCACCACAGAAGCGATTTCCCGATACGAAAAGTCGCTGCTTATAACCAGAGTTAGGATCTCCCGTTCACCAGGTTCGAGTTCATTCATGGCAGTCAATACCTCCTGGTATTCGCTCCGCACAAGGATAGTGTGTTCGCCATCATTGCTCCTATCACCCGGATTATCATCAAATTTTACGCTGCGCTTCGATTCGCGGTGATGATCGAAAAAGGCGTTCCGGGCAATAGTATATAACAAGGTTTTTTGGGGTTCCTTGTCACCATAGTGCTCTATATGCCGTTTAAAACTTTCCTGCATGAGGTCACCAGCCAGGTAATAGTCACCGGTCATCCGCATCAGGTATCCGAACAGCTGATCTTTGTGCTGTATGTAGAACTCCTTATATTTTTTCATACTGTCTATGGTTATAACGCGAACCAGGTTTAATGGTTACAGATTTTCTAAAAATATAGTCGTTTGAACCAGAACGGATTCGGCATAGAGATATCAATCAAAGATTTATTAGGAAGCCGTACACCTGGAGTTCCGGGGACATCCATGATAAGAGTATGTCAAGGGAAAACGGAGATTTCCCTCAGCCCTCCAAACAGGATACTTAATTGTTGTCCATTAACTCTCAGATGCAATCTTCAAAGTAGTTAGGAACCAACCATTGTTCCAAAAACGGGTCTCCTCAACTTTTCCTTGTCAGGTCAATGATACAATAATCCCCGCCTCTCATTACAGGACAACGTAACAAAGAAAAAGAACAGCCAATTGTTGGGTTTCGCTCCGCTCTACCCAACCTACAAAACTGTACAGGAGAATCAGCCCGCCGATTTTAGAATTTAAGTATTGGTATCGTATTTCTGGATAATAGAAGTATTAAATTCCCATACAAAAAGGACGTTGAATCCATGAGGCCCTATTGCAGAAGCTAGCGAAGTTATTGGAGAAAGATTGATTTTAAGAGACTTGTAATGCCTCGATTTCAATTGATCGTTTTTTAGATGATGGTCGGCAATGGCGCGTACTTCCTCCCAGGTATGCTCCCTTGAAAGAAAGATACCCATCTTATAAGTATGATTGAGCGCTTAATTAGTGCCTGTCCGGTTTTCTAAGTATTTGGGTTAAAAGTAAAAAAAGCGCATTTTATGCTGGCCATTAGTTCTTCGGATAGTGTAGAATAAGTTATAACGTCTTAAAAAGACTATCAAAAGAAAGAATGAGCCACACACAAAATG
>JAFDHD010000025.1 GCA_019308995.1 Deltaproteobacteria bacterium
TTTCAAAATAGCTCGTCGGAGGCGGCGGCTTCTCCGCTTGCGGCATAGGAGTTGATTTGATAGATTAACCAAACACTAGGGGGACACTGTCAACTCAAGTCTGATTCAGGACAATCCCAAATGGTGACAAATACGGTGACAGTCGGTCAGGATGGCGTAATTGGTAGGAGTGAGGGAGAGGGGCAAGTTGTTGATATTATTGGTGCCCGGGGCCGGAATCGAACCGGCACGGGGAAGAACCCCGAGGGATTTTAAGTCCCTTGCGTCTACCAATTCCGCCACCCGGGCATGCGAATATTTAACTGTCTGGCCCACAGAATGTCAAGGCTTAACTCATAACCAAATGAAATGACAGGTCTTTGGATTAAAGTAAATCGAGAAGTAAACTACAACCTCTGGTTAGGAAAACAACAATATTACCTCTGAACCCAGTCGAACCCATGATGGCGGGAAATACCGTTAGCTAACTTAGATAGTTCTTATGGTTCTTATAAAACCACTTGACACTTCTCATGCTATAAGATATAGGCGAAAACATATTTCTGTGGCTGAATCGAGTTAAATAGCTCTTTAACTTGGCCCTGTTCAAATGTGGTTTCTTCTTAATGAGGAGATTTGCTCGCGATGTATATTGATAAAGACCTTTGCCAAAGTTGCCTTGACTGCCTGCCTGTCTGTCCCATGGGCGCGATCATGCTGAAGGATAAAGAGGTTATTATTGACTATGAGATGTGCGTCGAATGCGGGGTATGCCGCCGCTTCCGCATCTGCCCTGAAGACGCAATAAAACAGGTGGAAGAAATTCCTTATCCGAGAATTATCAGGGCGGTCTTTTCAGATCCGCTGGTGACGCACGAAAGCACAGGGATTGGCGGTCGCGGCACCGAAGAGATGAAGACAAATGATGTTACAAATAATTTTACTTTGGGAAAAATCGGTTTTTCCGTGGAATTAGGACGTCCTGGTGTGGGGGCTTATCTGAGTGATCTTGATAAAGTAGCCAGGAAGGTTACCTCCATGGGGGTTATATTTGCCGAAGAGAACCCGGTCATTCCCTTGATTGCAGACCGTAAGACCGGGGCATTGAGACCGGAAATCCTTAAAGAAAAGGTGCTGAGCGCCATTGTCGAGTTTCTTGTGCCAGAAGAAGATGCACTTGACTTCATTGACGAATTGAAAAAATTCATGAATGAGGAACTGGAAACAGTAGCCACGATGAGCGTTATATCTCGGGCTGACCAAAATGGAGATTCTGAGTTTCTGAAAAAGTTGAAAGATCATGGGGAAACTCCTTATCCCAATGGTAAGGTCAATATCGGGATGGCGATTGTCTGATCAGGAGGAGTCATGACGCATACGTTAAATAGAAGAGGTCTTTCAGAAGACAGGACTCATGATGAAATTGTTATTCTCTGCATGGCTCAACAAAAACAAAAAACTCAAAAACAGGAAGCCCTGAAAGAGATAACTCGAACGATCCTTAAATATAAACCGGATAATATCATGAGCGCTCCCCTTGGGGCTAATGAGGAAGCGATCATCGCTATGTCGGTCGGTGCTGGTATTATCACCGCGGTTTTTAATAATAATGAAGATGTTCGGAACGTGGTCGCAGAGATTAAATCAAAAAAACTGGGTGTATCCATGGTGCTTTCCGGCCTCTTTGAGGATGTGCGGGGTATTTGTGCGGCGAATAACATGCAAGAACATACCTATCACATATCTTTGGGTATTTTCGGGAGGACGGACAAGCTGCCAGACGATAAAACCATGGAAATCACCACTCAGTGCGGCCATGCCTTGATCTCTCCTCACCTGGTAAATGATATTGTCAAAAAAATAAAGAAAGGCAAAATGACCGGGGCAGAAGGAGCAAGACTGCTCATCAAGCCTTGTGTTTGCGGAGTCGGAAATCCGAAGAGGATAGAAACAATCCTCGATGAAATGGCAAAAAGCGAGTAAGGAGATGTCAAAAGACATCCCAGAATCACTGACAATTTTTACCAAAGAAAAATAGTACTTTGTCTAAAAAATTCCCCTTACAATCAAAAGGATTTCACCCGTTTGGTGAATTAATCGGCCTTAATTTTATAAAATTCGAGGCCGGATATAGTCAGTGCGCTTTAGAGGTAAACGAAAAGCTGCTTAATCCACATCACGTGGCGCATGGTGGTGTTATCTATTCGATGGTTGATACAGGCATGGGCGGGGCGCTTTACCAGGTCTTGAAAAAGGATGAACTCTGCACCACCATTGAAATCAAGATAGCATACTTCGCGTCCGTAGCCTCGGGAACGCTCACCTGTGATACACGAATAGTTCATAAAGGCAAGAGAATCGCTACCCTGGAATCGGAAGTAAAAAAAGGAAAAACACTTGTCGCCAAGGCGATGGGAACATTTCTTATATATTCAACGAAGAAAAGTTAATATCCTAGAAACTCACTTCATTTTCATAAGGATAAATCATCTAAAACTGGCTGGAGGTAAGGCTGTTCAAGCAGTTCGTCCGGTATCTTGACAATGAATTATGACAGACTGGCTTTGCAGGCTTGATGTTGAGTTGAAGTCGATCCTGAACTCATTCGGTAAAGCCAGGAGCCGGGCCGCGCGTATCCTTTTCTTCTGATTCTGGTAAACCATACTCATCCTTGGGTCTGAGGACCAGTTTAAGCCCCTGACGTTTAGCTTCCTCCTCATACGAACCCCTACTCTGCCTGAGCGCGCCCATGGGCGTTACGACAATAGCGGCCTGATTCTGGACCGGGCAGAAATATTCGCAATAACCGCAGCCAGCACACCTGTCTTCAATCACGTGCGGCACAGGAACCTCGTGCTCCGGTTCATCTTTAAACACCACGGCGTCAAAGGGACAGACCTCATCGCAAACCAGACATTTCTTCTGATGCTCCCAGGCCAGGCACGCATGGCGCAGAATAACGGCCGTGCCTAGCTTGGCCCATATTCGTTCGTTTTTTAACAGGTTTGTAATTGCATTTGTCGGGCAGACCTCACCGCAGCGTATACACTCAGGATCGCACGGACCGCGCCGCATATTGAGCGCCGGGCTGAAAAGACCGATAAATCCAGCTTGAAACCAGATCGGCTGAAGCGTATTGGTCGGACAGGCAGCCATACATTCGCCGCAGCGCACGCAGCGCGATAAAAACTCCTTCTCCGGTAAAGCGCCTGGCGGCCGGATGAGTCTTGGGTCGGCAACCTGACCAAGCGCACCCTGATTGGAAACCGCCTTCAGCCCGGTGAGGCTGATGGCGGCTGTGACAGCTCCAGTCAGTCCCGAAGCGATAAACCGGCGGCGGGTTTGCGAAAATTCAACACCATGAGAAGGCTGGCCGGGAACCTCGCTGGTAAAGGCGACCGCATCAACAGGGCAAACCTTTTCACAGGTTCGACAAACGATGCATTCTTCATGAAGCGTGAGACAGGGGTCTTCCGGGATCGCACCCATGGGACAAGACTCAACGCACTTCCCGCAGTCCGTGCAATCTTCAGTCACGCGGCGGCGCAACAGCGGCTTTCTGGAAACAAGGGCCAGGAGCGCCCCTGAAGGGCAGAGGTAGCGACACCAGAAACGGGGTGAAAATCTGGCACTGGCAAAGATAGCGGCAAAAAAAACCAAAATAAAAAACTGGGTGGCAAAACGGGGGGTTTTGATCTGAGCAAAAACAAGGCTGCTGATACCGAATCGGTCAGCCAGAGGCTGAATGATGCTGAGGATTCCGTCTGCGAAAAGCGCGAAAACGGGATAGACAACCAATCCATAGAAACGGGTGATCAGCGAAAGGGGAGCGGCGATGAAGATGAGGGAGACGCCCAGAACGGCGGCCCCAAATAAAAAGGCAATGATATAGTATTTGATCGGCCGTAAGTTTCCTAATCGTGGCCGTTTTTCATGTGAAGGGCAGAATATCTTGTCAGTACCGTCCAAAGTGGTGCCCAAGGGACAGATGTATCCGCAAAAGATTCGGCCGAGCACGAGGGTGATCAGAAGCACCAGAATGGCTGTAAGAAAGCTCAGGGAAAAGTACCTGGCGCTGACGAGCGTTCCCATAAAATGGGTTGGGTCGAGCTGGAGAAAGGAGTCAACAGGTAGGTAAGACCCAAATGAAGTAGAAGCTACTATTAGGAAAAAAAGAAAAAGGGCGAGGCTGATAAGCTGGATGGCGCGGCGGAGAGACATCAGAGCGTCATAGTCTTTATGGTCAGGTTTTCCACGTCCATGCGCCCTAATCCGCGTTTATGAGCCTCCAGGATGTGACCCACCTGTCGGGGCTTGAATCGTCTGCCATACCACTCGAACATGGAAACCGCACACGCATCCGCGGCGACCATATCCTTGGAGACAATGATCTTCTTTTCATGAAGGACCTTACCCGGCCCACCAGGCCCGTTCGTGGACAGCACCCGGCTGGCGTCAATTACCGCCAGATCAGCTTTGAGCAATGTACATAGGTCCACAATGCTCGTATCCAGATCATACCGCCAGTGCATGGCTCGGCGCTTTCTAATAAGCCCCATCATACCTTTCATGGAAAGACTCACACCAGCGGCCGCGTGAGACTTGGCCACAGGTGCGGCGATGAGCACATCGCTTTTAAGCACCTCCTTCATGACCTCGTTACTGGTCATATCCGTGGCTTTGGGGATGTCAACCCTCTTAAAATGTTTGCTGCTGGTGATCATCGCCACCGTGCAGTCATCAATGGGGTTACAGGTATCATAAATCCCGGAGCGCTCCAGGCAGCGCTTGGCCGAGGCAAGAGGATTGTCCAGGATCAACACCTTGGCCGCCCCCGCCTCTTTGCACATGACCGCAAGCTCCCGAACGACTTCAGGATGCGTGTTCGTAGCTGACTCCGGTGGGTGAGAGAAACTCATGTTCGGCTTAATCAACACCCTATCCCCAGGTTTTACGAATTGACCCATGCCGCCTAAAAGGTTCAGCGCGGCCCGTGTCGCCGCCCCTGGCGCGCCCTCGACAACAACAATATCCGGTTCGCCAACCGCCATACTTTCTTTTGGCAACAGCAATCCGGTCGAACCTGCCGCCAGCGCGAAAGCGCCTTGAAGATGGTATCTCAAGAAATCTCGACGATTCATCTTATCTCCCTATCAATCTCGATGAGGTTATAAACATACCATAAACCTTCAGGCCTTGCATGGGCCATCCTGGCAATTTATAAATTCTGGGAATATGTTGAGGCAGATTAGCCTTATAATCCGGCCAGCTTACTCCAGGTACTTGCTCCGATCCGCCATAAAATCTTTATATACCCGGTAGTATTCCGTCTCCTCATAATCTATCTCTTTGATAGGGATAGTGTCAAAGCTGTAAATAGATGCCTGCGGAACTGCCAGGAGAATCGGAGAATGCGTGGCGACAATGAATTGCGCGTGCCCGGCCTGGCTCATATCTTGCAATAATTTAAGCAACTCCAGTTGACTTTTTGGAGAAAGAGCCGTTTCAGGTTCATCTAAAAAATAAAGCCCTTTGATTTTATAGCGAGCCCTGAAAAAAGATAGTAGGGATTGGCCATGGGATTGGGTTATCAGCGATTTGCCTCCGAAATATTTGAGCACCCCAGGGTCCGTTGTGGCCCATTCATCCAGGATTTGAGCAAAATTTCTAAATATCCCGGAGGAAAAAAATGATCCGGGCACCAACCCGTCAATCCATTCCACGGCGATGAACCTGTAGAACTCCCCTTCGTGAGGGTTAAATTGAAAGCGGGTTCTTTCAATGCCGCGCCAGATGTGGATGCCGCATTTGAGAGCCAGGGCCTCCAGCAAGGTTGATTTTCCGGTGCCATTTTCTCCAATAAGGAAGGTTACGGGCGCATGAAACAAAATACTTCTGGTTCGATGAAAGATCTCCAGATTAAAAGGATATTGCTCCCTGGTAGGGTATTTTTCAGGGGAGAATGTAACCTTCTTAAGATGCATTGAGATTTTTCTTCCAGTGAGCGGCTGATTTCATGAATAGATCAAACGACAAGCCCCTCTCGTGCCAGTCCTTCCGCAACTTCAGGTAGATTCAGTTCCTCAAGTTTCGCCCTTGTCTGGAGGCCGGTGGGGCCATCCCAGCCGCGAATCTGGTAGTACTCATCCTTCATTTTTTCAAATTCATCCCTGTCCACGACCAGCCCCTTTCGTGAAAAGGGCTCGCCGTCTTTGCCTGGAACGAGGCAATTCGGATTGCCATAATCGCCTCTCAGGCCGATGGTGAAATTATATTCCCTGATAGTGTCATGTTCCCTGCCCGCGTGTCCTTCCCTGGCGAGAATGGCTCTTTGCAGATTAAAGACGCGCTCCCCTATTTTGTACAGGCTTTGTTCGTCAATAGCCATTCCTGTCACGGCCGCACACACCTGACTTTCCAGTGTCGGATCGCCAACGTGATCTTCAGTGACAGGGCTATGGATAACGGGCCAGGAAAAATCACACAGGATCAGGGACTCCTTGGCATACTGGCGATTCTGAATCCTGGCGGCTGACATGGCCTTGCCTTCATAGGTCGAAAAGTCACCGCAAATTTCGTCTCCCCAGAATCGTTTGGCTATGGCCCGAAACACATCGGAGGTCATGTAACTATCTCGCATCCCCATCTCACGGCCGGCCCACATCAATGCCTGGGAGCTTACTTCGTGAAGCTGCTGAATGGGCATTCTGGGCTCCACCGCATAGAGTAGGCCGGTGGTAAGATATAATCTGGCGCCATAAACGGAATTCTCTCCGGACTTGGCCATATAATCTGTAATATATTGTTCAGAATTCTGCCCTACCCTTTCAGCCGCTTTAGTGGTCCCATCGGCCAGTACCTCACCGAAACCCTCCCGGAAGGAGATTTTTTTAAGCAGTGTTTCGATAAATTCAAGGCTCCCCAGTTTGGTTAAAGGTAGACCGGTTTCTTCCTCAGTCAGGACGCCCGCCTTATGACATCTGCTCAGCCACATGATCATGGTCTCCACAGAACGCGTATCCAGCCCATAATCGTCACACAATTTATTGGCCTGAAAGGAGACTTCGGTAACCTTTCCATAATAACGTTGAGCTCGAATCTCATAGAAAAAGGCTGACTGGCAAATATATTTGCCAACCTCTCCATTTTCTGCCATATAGTTGGCCCTCATGCATCCATTGATACAGCCGAAGCAAATATCTTTTTTAAGCCGCTCCGCGGGCAGCAATGTTGGCCAGACGCCTGGGGGTGGCTTTAATTCACGCACTTTTTTCCTCAAGACCCGGACTTTATCCCTGTCAGCGACCTCAATCTTTCCTTGCCCTCTTACAGCAATGGCTTTAAGGTTTTTTGAGCCCATAATTGAAGCCATACCGTTTCCGCCGCTGGAATCCTGGTCGGCGAGCATGGTAGAAAAACTGACCTGGTTTTCCCCGGCAACACCGATCGCCACGATACGAAACGATTTATCCAGTTCCTCCTTCAACCGATTACGTGTATAGATGGCTCCTTTGTCTTTGAGAAAAGAGGCGTCCTTCAATTCCACCTTGTCATCATCAATCAACAGGTAAAGTAACTTATCCGCCTTCCCATGCGCGATAATACCGTCATAACCAGCGAATTTTAACTGTGCACCCCAGGCGCCGCCCAAATTACAATAAGAGAACTGATTGAAGACTGGAGATTTGCCAGAGACCTGCCACCTGGACCCGGCCAGACCGGGAACACCGCCAACAGGACCGGTCATGATGACAAGCCGATTCTCAGGATCGAAAGGACCGGCTTCTTTGGGTACTTCATCCCAGTGAACCTTAACTGCAATTCCCCTGCCGCCTAAGAACTGGTTCGCATAAATTTCGGTCGGGATGGTGCTGATATCGCCCGTCGAAAGGTTTATTTTTAATATCTTGCCAGCATATCCTTTTCTGGTTGGCATTTGGGCTGACCTCCTTCAATGACTTTCTCTTCGGATTTCATAAACCCTTGCACGCATTGCATCATGGCACAGCCATATGGGATCAATCAAGGAAAAATCTAGTCTCCGTTGAGATAAATGGATAGTCCTTGACTGAAACCGTTAAGAGAGCTTATGTTAAAAAATGATGGAGTCAAATCTATCTGGGCGGAAACCTGGTTTGGAAATCATTTATTGGACTGTAGAACTGGATCATTGAATGATGAGGACCCTAAAACGATTGTCAAGCAATCTGGCTGAAGAGGGGACGTAATATGGCACAAAAAAACCAGGCTCATCATAGAGGCGGCAACTCGAAACCAGCCATAGCAGAGTCGGAGAAACAGCAAGTGGAGTCCTTGATTCAAGCAGTAAGGGAGACCCTGGACGCCTCGGCTGTAGAACCTGTGAGACTCCAAAAGATTAGGGATGGTTATCTGCACTTGACCGCTCAGGATAAGGGTGATTTTTTTTCACGACTCCTGAACACTGTTGAGGTTCAGCCTGATGATATCAACCCTCTTCTGGAACAGCTTTCCTCAGCTATCAATGACCCGTCTCGCTGGCAACAGGCTCTGATTGATCTGCGATCGGGAATAGAAAGCCCGCGACTGCGCTTGTTTCGCCACTTCATCAGCCTGCCAGGCGGACTGAAGTTCCTGCTGGACCTTCGGGCTGATATCCTGTCCGCCCTTCGTCGCGGCATGCCAGAACTGAGCCCTTTAGATCGTGATCTGGTCTATCTCTTTGAAGCATGGTTTCAGGGGGGGTTCCTCTTTCTGGAGGAGATTTCACTTGATTCTTCCTTCCGGCAGATCGAAATCATTAAGAATGGGGATATGGTTCATCCCATGACCAGCCTCGAAGAGATGGGGCAGCGCCTGGGCCGAGACCGCCGCTGCTTTGCCTTATACCACCAGGCCATGCCCGAGGAACCAGTGGTCTTCATTGAGGTCGCCTTGACAAAGGGGATCGTCAAATCCATTCAAGAAATCATTGGTCCGCGGATTGAGTCGAAAAAGGAGCAGGCGCAGAAGGACACAGCCGTCTTTTACTCCATCAATAATACTCAGAATGGTCTCGCCGGCCTGGGACTGGGCCAGTTCCTGATTTTTCAGGTGGTGGACTATTTGAAAAAGGACGCCCCGGAGATCAAAACCTTCTGTACGCTCAGCCCCATGACCGGCTTCTGGCCGCGATATCTCAGACCTATGCTGGAAGGCGCATCCGAAGGCCTCAACATGAAGATAGATGACATGATGAAGGTCTTTGACAAGCAGGTCCGAGCCCTCTTGAAGCAGGAATGTATTAGCCAAGGAGGCAGCGAAGAAAGCGATTTCGCCAAAACACTACTTCAGGTTTTTTCCAATCCTAAGTGGATGGAAAATAAAACATTGTTGAGAACCCTAAGTAAACCGCTCGAACGTCTAGGATACGCCTATCTGACCGAAGAAAGTGATCGAGCCGGAAGGTACCTGGACCCGGTCGCCAATTTCCACCTAGGTAACGGGGCTACCCTATCGCCGCGAAACGTGAACTTCGGGGCTACCTGGACCCCCCAGGGTCTGGAGGGATCTCTGAGCCTCATGGTGAATTATATGTACTCTCAGAACTGGTGGCGGCAGATAAGGGACTCCATGGCTAAGCTAGGCGGACGCCTGCCTGGATTGTCCCGACCCTGGGGCAGATAACTAGCCTCAGAAACAGTTTAAAGGTTTTTCCCTTTAGGCTTCTCCAGCCGGAACTCAAGAATTGTATGAGTCCTGCACAAGCCGCCTGAATCAAATCTCCTGGTAACGCTCGTCCAGTCCTGGCATGAAGTAGGGACCGCCCGGGCTTACCCCGCCCTCAAGGAACTGAGCCGAGATTTCCAAGGTCAGGGAACGCCGCACACGTAAGGCCTCGCGGCACTTTTTCCAGTCAGGCCCGTTGCCTCCAAGGCGCGCTGCTTCCCGCGTCATCTTCCAGTGAGCCATACTGGCGTAACGTGTAAGGAGATAAACCTCGTCCCAATCCGGACTGAGTTCTGTTTCGCCTGACGGCGGCACTACTTTCCACATCCCCACAATTCGGGCTCCAATCTTCTCGAAGAAAGGCCAGACCCCCTCTTCACTGACGCGGCGGAACTCCTCATAACCTCCTTTCTTGATCCTCCAGTGACGGAGCACGGCAATCTCATGACCTGACTGCGCCACATCGTTCCGAACTGGCCTCTTCTCACTCTCAACGGTCTTTCCGTTCTCAACTGTACCGCCTATGAACCTTTTCTCGTCCGCCATCTTTTATCACCTATCCCCTTCCTGACTCATCGCATTAAATGTGAAGAGCGGGCTTTTGTTATTACAGATTAAAACGACCTGGATTATTGAAAGCAAAATATCGCGTGTCAAGGAAAAAAGAATAAATACTATCGTTTCAGAGGATTCGGTCTTTATGGCCTTTATTAATCGCTTGACAGATCAAGATAATGTACTTTAATGTCTGGAATATACCAATTCTATTCATATTTAAGCTGTTCTTAAATCATCAAGGCCGAAAATACGAGACTTGGCTTTCTAACGCCCCCAGAACCTTAGTCTCAAAGATATATTTAACTAGTTATAAAAATTGTGAAAAAGGCGCCTATAAAATGGTAGATACAATTTCTAATCAGAGCAAGCTCAAACTTCATGTTAAATTTCGCAATTACTTTAACCTTTTCATCATAGGAGATTAATATGTCTAAGAAGAAGATGCGAGTTGTTGCCTTAGGCGGCTGCGGGGGAATGGGGCAGTTTGCAGTTCGGACTGCCCGGCCCTTCGACTTTGTGGATGAGATCGTTATTGCTGATATAAATGGTGAACGTGCGCGGGATTTCGCAGAGCAATGCGGTTCCAAGGCGAGTTCAGTTGAAGTCAATGTAGAGGATAAAGAAGCCTTGAGGCGTCTCGTTTCGGGAGCCGATGTCCTCCTGAACATGGTTGGGCCTTACTACCAATTTGGTGTACCAATCCTGCGCACTGCGATCGAGGCCGGATGTCACTACATTGATATCAATGATGACTGGGAGCCGACCCTTGACATGTTGAAACTCGATGAAGAGGCCCGCCAGGCAGGGATCACCGCCATCATCGGTATGGGCGCCAGCCCGGGCGTCTCGAACCTGCTCGCGGTCAAGGCCATGAGTCTTCTCGACACGATTGAGGACCTTGTTACAGGATGGGGGGCTGGACTCACCGGTGATGAGGATGTGGAAAAGCCGGGCGAAGGGGGTACTTTCGGCGCTGCAATTGAACACTGGGTGCAGCAATTCACAGGAAAAATCCGCCTCCTGCGCAATGGGGAGCTGGTAGATGTTTCCCCTCTTGAAAAAATAAAGCTCAACTATCCTGGCATTGGTCAGGTCACGACTTATACGGTCGGGCATCCGGAACCGATAACACTGCCGCGGTTTAAGCCGGAAATTCAAAACAGTTGTAATGTCATGGACTTCCCACCACAGATCATCACGGTTTTACGCTGGCTTTCCGAAGAGGTGGATTCCGGGCGAAAAACCATCCGTGAGGCCTCGGACTGGTTAGAGAGTATGACTGACGATTGGTCTATGAGGATGTATTTTTCAAAGCTGGGGCTTCGGATTCTTTTAACCAGTCTTCGTAATGTCCTGAGTCCTAAAAAAAACCTCAGCACACTGTTCGCTCTTGCGACCGGAACCCGCGATGGCAAACAAACTACAGTCGGGGTGACCCTCTCCAGTTGGCCAACCGGTGGCATGGAAAAGATGACCATGGGAGCCATAACCGGCGTGCCCGTTGCGCTTGCCTTGGCGATGTTCGCGCGGGGGCAGATTGACCGGCCGGGTGTATCGGCCCCGGAGAATGTCATTGACCCTGACGCGTTTTTCGACGAACTCGCATTATGTTGCACACCGACGTATGCAAACGCCAGAGAGCTCCTGGTCATTTCGATCTTGTAAATCACCATACAGTACCTTGCATCTTGGTTGACATATATGGTCTTATGATGGATTATAAACAAGTAATAATACTTAGGAGGTGGTGATCATGTGGCGACGTATTTTTATGGTTTTTGTTATTTTATGTCTTTTAATACCTTTCGCTCAACAGGCCCAAGCCAAAACCCAAATCACCTTCTGGACCACTGAGGTGGAACAGGACCGACTAAAAATTCAAAAAGATATCGCTCATAAGTTTGCCCAAAAAACTGGCATTGATGTTCGCGTGATTCCAGTACAGGAAAATTTATTGGCCGAAAAAGTCACTGCTGCTTATGCAGCAAAGTCCCTCCCGGACGTTCTCTTCCACCCCATTGACTTTACAATTGGATGGGCTGAGGCGGGAATTCTGGATACTCAGTCCGCAACCGAGGCCATAAAAAGCTTAGGCAGGGAAACCTTTGGCGCAGGTACCCTCAACCTCGTTCGAGTGCCAACCGGTTACGCCGCGATCCCCATAGATGGATGGGGTCAAATTCTTCTCTTTCGCAAGGACCTTTTTAAGGCAAAAGGATTATCCACTCCTGACAGCTGGAACAGCATTATTAAGGCAGCGGAGGCGCTCCATAATCCGCCTTTGATCTGGGGCTTCGAAGCGGCCACGGATCCTAGCCAGTCATATACCCAGCAAGTTTTCGAACACTTCGCGTTATCTAATGGGGTTAAACTCGTGGGACCATCAGGAGACATTGCCCTCAACACTCTGGAGATGATCCAGACGCTCAAATTTTATAAGGACCTAACCCGGTTCTCCCCACCAGGAAATATTTACTGGCTTCATACCCGGATGGATTATCTCTCAGGACGCGCGGCCATGATTATCTGGTCGCCTTTTATCCTGGATGAGCTTTCAGGTCTGAGGCGGGATCAGCCCGTCGTTCCGGATATTGTAAAAGGGCAGAAGGGATTCCTGGCCAAGAATACCGGCTTCGTTAGCATCATTCGGGGACCTAAAGGAGCGGCGCAATATGGTCAGCTCAGTTACCTGGGCATTACAAAAGATGCAAATACGGCCCTGGCAAAAAAATGGGTGATGTATCTTTTGAGTGATGGCTACCTGAAATGGCTGAGCATGGCTCCGGAAGGGAAACTGCCTGTTCGAAAAGGCACCGCTCAGTCGCCAAATCGTTTCATCGAAGGGTGGAAGGACCTCGAGTTTGGAGTTACGACCCGGGCTAGGATTTCGGAATATTACGGCATGGAGACTGTAAAAACCATTGTCAGCGGGGTGGATGGATTTGACCGCTGGGGGTTTGCCAAAGGCAAGGGAGCCCTTATTTCTAAAATCTATGGCACCAAGGTGATTCCCAAAATCCTCAAACGATATCTCGACGGCGAACTCAGTGCCGAGCAAGCCGCCCGGCTCATGAATGAACGGGTAAAAGCTCTGGAATAAAGCTGGATTTTTAAGCTCTCCATGAATGTATATCTTGTTGGATCAAGATTGCGGGGTACCGTTTTAACCCTATGAAACAGCAAACGCTCACGCTCTCAGGCCGGGAGGCCAGGCTTGCCTTCTGGATGCTGGCCCCGACCTTTGCAATCGTTTTCGTTATCATCATCTTCCCGGTTGTCTGGAACGTCTGGCTGAGCCTGAAACCGGTCACTCTCGGAGATCTTCGAGGCGCTTCTCTTTTTAAATTTAACCTGACGGTAACAAATTTTCTTAAGGTTTTCACGGATCCGGACTTTGGAACCGTCTTCCTGACCACGATAATCTATGCCACGCTGGGGAGCGCCTTATCTATTTTTCTAGGATTGATTGCGGCTCTCCTTGTCAACGGGGAATTTCCCGGCCGCAGTCTGTTGAGGGGACTTTTTCTTTCCCCTTATATTACTCCAGTGGTGGCCGTCACTTTTACCTGGAGTTTTATTCTCGATCCACAACTTGGGGTCCTGAACTGGCTGGCGGTGGATAAAGGCCTCTTTAGTCAGCCGATCCCTTTCCTCTCCCAGCGCTGGTGGGAATTGAACCTGCTGGTGGGCACGGTGCGTATTCCCCTGGCGCTTACTTCGGTGATCTTTTTCGAAGGCTGGCGTTATTTCCCTTTCGCTTTCCTTTTTCTCCTGGCGCGACTTCAGGCCATACCTGAAGATCTTTACCAGGCTTCAGCAGTTGACGGGGCCAGTCCTTTTCAGCGTTTCCGCCACGTGACGCTTCCTCAGCTTTATTTAGTTTTGGCCAACCTCTTTCTCTTTCGCTTTATATGGACCTTCAATAAATTCGACGATATCTTCCTCTTGACCAGAGGGCAGGCCGGGACAGAGGTTCTAACGATCAAGGTCTATGATTACGCCTTTGGTGAATTCAACATCGGGGCCAGTTCAGCGGTGGCCATCGTCCTCTTTGTCACGCTGGCCCTCTTCCTTATTATCTACTTCCGCTGGATCGCCAGGGAGGCTCAAAGCTTTTTATAGGAGCGACGCTTGCTAAGATTCATGGGCAAAGAATTAAATCGTGAAAAATTTGAAATAATGGCCATTCGCATCCTCAGGATAGCCGGTCTGGTGTTTTTCATCATCATCGTAGCCTTCCCTTTTTACTGGATGCTGGTCTCATCTTTTAAATCCCTGGAGGAACTCCTTTTAAAACCCGCTAATTTATGGCTGGACCTTCGAAAACTCAATCTTAACGCTTACTCTGAAGTTCTCTTCACACATGGTTTTGCACGATATATTTTAAACAGCACCTATGTCTCAATCATCACGGTCGTGTTATCTGTAACTCTGGCTACCATAGGCGGCTATGCCGTGACCCGACTTCGTTTCCGCGGACAGGGTTTGATGTCCTTGGGCATTTTGCTTATCTATATGTTCCCGGCCATTGTTCTGGTTATTCCGCTGTATGTTATATTTTCAAAGTTTGGACTTCGCGATTCAGTCAACATATTGGTCCTGGTGTATCTGGCGCAGACGCTTCCAGTAGCCCTGTATATGCTGCGAAGCTACTTCCTCACCCTTCCTCCTGAGATGGAGTATGCAGGATTGACGGACGGGTGCACCCGGTTCGGCGTGATCTGGCGTATCGTCATTCCTCTCTCAGCCCCGGCCCTGGCCAGCGTGGCCCTGTTCACTTTTATGATCGCCTGGAATGAGTTTCTTTTCGCCTTCATGTTTCTGGACACCCCTGAAAAATTTACCCTGTCACGCGGGGTGGTCCAGCTTGCTGCAAGCGTCCACCTGTCCAAACAGCTGGTTATGGCTGCTTCCGTTATGGTCACGGTTCCGATTTTGGTCCTCTTTCTTATTTCTGAACGTTTTCTGGTTCGTGGGTTGACCGCCGGGGCCATGAAAGGCTGATCATGTCATCACTGACTCTGAAAGGTATTACCAAGCGTTTTGGAAAAGTTACGGCCCTTAGAGAAGCGAATCTGCACGTTGAGGATGGAGAATTCTGTGTACTTCTGGGGCCTTCAGGCTGCGGGAAAAGCACCTTGCTTAATATTATCGCCGGTCTGATTCCTCAGGATGAAGGTTTGGTGCTTCTGGATGGTGAGCCTGTAGATCAGCTTTCCCCCAGGGAGCGCGACGTGGCCATGGTCTTCCAGAACTATGCCTTGTACCCGCATATGACCGTAGCGCAAAACCTGGGCTTCGGACTGCGTATGCGGCAGGTTCCCAAGACAATGATCCAGGACCAGGTCCTTGAAACGGCCCGTTTGTTGGGTATTGAGGACCTTTTAGATCGAAAACCCAGGGAACTTTCAGGTGGTCAACGGCAGCGGGTGGCCATGGGCCGGGCCCTGGTGCGGCGACCCAGGCTTTTCCTCCTTGATGAACCTCTGAGTAATCTGGATGCCCGCCTCAGGGCCAGTGTTCGCGTGGAACTAAAACAACTTCACCAGCAGATCCTAGGGACCATCACCTATGTTACCCACGATCAGGTCGAAGCCATGACTCTTGGAGATAAAGTAGTAGTTATGAAAGACGGGAAGATCATCCAGACCGGCGCTCCTGAGAATATTTACGAACATCCTGCAGACACCTTTGTTGCCACCTTTATTGGATCGCCGGAAATGAATCTGTACAAGGGAAGAATCGTAAAAAAACAAGGGCGGTTGTCTTTTAAAGGGGATGGATTCATCCTGGAACTTGTCGGCCTTCAGACGGAACTCGAGGAAGGCGAAGTGGAGATAGGCATCCGTCCGGAGGACATCAAAATCGGTCAAAAGGAGGCCATTGTCCTTGAAGCCAAGGCGGAAATGCTGAGCAACATCGGTTCGGAGAAGTATATCCACGCCCGTCTCGGTCAGAAGAATCTTACAGCACGCGCTCCAAAAGAAGTCATACTCCGGCCCGGTCAAGCCATCCCCTTAACTATTGATCCGGCCAGGTTACATATCTTCCGTGAAGGACGCTCAATCGAGAGGCATTAAACTCCTATTCCCACCGCTTATTCGTCTCTTTCAGTGTAACAAAACCCTGTGACCCTGCCAGACAGGGATCATCTTGTCAGAATACTGCATGTTATACTCTAATTATGAACGGTGCTAGCTTCATGACCTTTGGATAAATAATTATGAAAACAAAAATTAAATTGAGCCACTCCCTGGACTAGAAATTCGACAGGATAACTATTTTGGCCAGGATTAAAGAAAAAACCTTTCGCCGGATCGTAAATATTGTCTATCGGGAATCTGGCATTGTTCTCCAAACAAAACGAGAGCTTGTTGAGGCCCGTATTGCCGGTCTCTGCCGAAAAAAAGGGTATGAAAGCCCGGAAGTGTTTCTGGAATACCTGGAAAAAGACATCACTGGTTCTGCTATGGTCGAGCTACTGGACAAGATCAGTACGAATGTAACCTATTTTTTTCGAAAAAAAGCCCATTTTGAATTTCTGGTAAAGGTGATAATGCCCGATTTGATGACCAGAAAAAAGTCAGAAGGCTCAAACAGGGTCCGGTTTTGGAGCGCGGCCTGTTCCAGCGGGGAAGAACCCTAGAGCCTGGCGATGGCCACGCATGAATACTGGGGAAATGGTGATGGATGGGACTTTAAAATTCTCGCCACTGACATCTCGACCGAGGTCTTAAAAAAGGCCCGGCAGGGCGTATATTCACGCCAGGAAGTTCTTAAGGCGCCCCCTCACCTTGTCCAGAGCTATTTTTCATGGACCGGTGATCGTCACAACCCTCTCTATGCAGTTCATAACGAGATCAAGCAGATGGTCGTTTTCAGAAGATTAAACCTGCTTGAGCAAACCTATCCTTTTACCGGCCTGTTTGACCTGATCATGTGCCGCAATGTGATGATCTATTTTGACCAGGAGACAAAGGAAGCCATACTAAAGCGGTTTTATCGTTGTATGCACAAAGGCGCCAGTTTGTTTACCGGCCACTCTGAATCTCTGTCTGGATACGAGCATTACTTCAAGCGAGTCAAGGCGGCTGTTTATAGAAAATAGACTATCCGGTTGAGCGTTTTTCTATCCAGCCGCCACCGAGAAGAAGATGATCATCATAAAAGGCGGCAGCCTGGCCCGGTGTGATAGCTGATTGAGGCTGACAAAAAACGATTTCAGCTCGATTGTCTGGGAGCTGCCTAACCTGAGCCAAGGCCGGACGATGACGCGAGCGAATCTGAACTTTAGCCAAAAAATGAGGTTCAGGGGGCGTAAAACTCCAGACCAGATCACGAACAAAGACATTCCGGGACAGAGTTTGTTCTTTTGTGCCCAGGACAATCTGGTTTCTTTCAACGTCCAAGGCCAGAACGTAATAAGGTTCCGGTCCAGGTATCCCAAGCGCCCGCCTTTGGCCGATGGTATAGTGAATCAAACCTCGATGGCGTCCTAGAACACGACCCTCAAGGTTCACGAACTCTCCGGGGGTGATTTCCTGGAGAGCAAGACGGGAGAGGATGAAGTCTCGGTAGTTTTCCCCGGCTAAAAAGCAGGCATCCTGACTCTCAATTCGGTGAGGCAGTCCAAGTTTGGCTGCCTCTTTTTCTACCTCGATCTTGCTCAGATCAGCTAATGGAAATATAGCCCTGGAGAGCATTTGGCCGGTGAGGCGGCAAAGGAAGTAGGTCTGATCCTTGGCCCGGTCATGCGCCCGAGACAAAACGGGTGTTTCACCCCCTGCGGAGGTGATCAGCCGGGCATAATGCCCGGTGGCCAGATATTCGGCTCCTCTCGCCTGAGCTATCTCCCAAAGAAGACCAAACTTTATCGTGGGGTTACAAGACACACAAGGATTGGGGGTCTCCCCTTGAGTATAGGCCCGAATAAAAGGGCTTACAATCAGGTTCTCAAATTCCGAGGATAGATCGAGGACCTCGAGGTCCAAGCCAAGAAGACGGGCCGCTTTCCGGGCCTGATCCAGCCCAGAGGGTTCGGCCGTCAGGATCAGATGAAAGGCCATGACTTCATAACCTTTATCAATGAGACGCCGGGCGGCCACGGTCGAATCCACGCCGCCCGACATGGCCACGGCCACGCGGGCGCCGCGTTCGGGAAGGATTAGTTTTCTATGGGTTTTGCTTTCAGTCAAGTAGCGCCTCAATGCAGTTGTCTGGAATAAAAAAAGGCCCGCCCCCATAATCGCGCTAATTAAAAAAGCGGACCCCGGCCAGAAAAAATGAGCTTCCTAAAGCACTTTCATACTGTTAAACTTGACCGACATAGCTCGCGGCGGGCAAACAGATACACAAAGCTCACAGGCGCTGCATTTCTCCGGTTCAAAAACAACTTCCATGTCCGGCCGTTTTATCCACAGAGCGCCGGTCGGACAGACCGAGATACAGGTCCCGCACTGGTAACAGACATTATCGTTCCGAAGAATTTCCTGGCCGACGTTCTCGACCCTAACACCCGTCTTCTTGAGGTAACGCACCCCCTGACTAACGTCTTTCCGCTGCCCGGAAAGCTCCAGCACCAGGCGTCCTTCCTGGTGCGGATAAATTACCGCGGAGAGGATGTTAAAGGTTAAATCAAACTGCTTCACCAGGTTGCAGACAATGGGTCTGCTGACAACCGATCTGGGAAAATGTAAGCTGAGCATCCTGGAGTAAGTAATGGCGACCTCCTTACTTAAGCCTGTCCCGGACGCGCTTAAATCCAGGCAAGGCCTTTTCAATTATTTTTTCATCAACACAGTAAGCCAGGCGGAAATATCCAGGTTTTCCAAATCCCGACCCAGGAACAATCAAGATATTTTCCTCTTGCATCGCTTGTGTGAAGGCAACATCGTCTTCTATCGGAGAACGGGGAAAAAGATAAAAAGCCCCCTGAGGTACAATCAACTCATACCCGCTATCTTTTAACCCTTTAACAAAGATGTCCCGCCGCCTTTTATAGATCCCGATATCCACACATTGTCCCTGAAGACCGGCCACGGCGCGCTGCATTAAGGCCGGGGCGTTCACAAAACCCAAAATGCGGTTATTCAGAATTAAGCCACCAGTAAGCAGCTGCTTATCCGAAACGTTGGGATGCACAGTTAAAAACCCGATCCGCTCACCAGGCAGAGACAGGTCTTTTGAATAGGATGTCACACAAAGAACATACTCATAATGAGTAAAGACACTCGGCACCGCAGTCTCATCATAAACTATTTTACGGTAAGGCTCGTCTGAAATAAGGAACACAGGCCGCTCAACCTTAGAAGTGACCCTGGTTAGGAGAGCGCTCAGTTCGCGCAGGTTTTCCTCTGGATAAACCACACCAGTAGGATTGTTGGGCGAGTTGATCAGCACGGCCCGGGTCTTATCGGAAACAGCAGCTTCGATATTGTCAATATTGAGTGTAAAGTCAGGATTGCTGTCCACCACCTTTATCACGCCGCCGTGGTTGTCCACATAGAAATTATATTCCACAAAATAGGGGCTGATAACAATAACTTCATCACCTGGGTCAAGCACCGTTTTGAGGGCGACATTCAGGCCGCCGCCTGCGCCCACGGTCATGATAACATCATCTGCAGAAAAGCTTAACTCGAATTCATCGCTCAGGTATTCTGCAACAGCGGTTCTGGTTTCAACCAATCCAGCGTTTGACATATAACCATGGAGTCCTGGTGTTTCGTCCACGGCCAATGCTTTTAAGGCGGTTTTAAATTCAGCCGGCGGTTCCACATCCGGGTTTCCTAAAGAAAAGTCAAACACATTTTCCGGACCGATCTCAGCTCGTAATCGAGCCCCGGCCTCAAACATTTCTCGTATCCATGATGACCTCTGGATAAACCCCTGAATTTTATCAGCTACTATCATGCTCCTTTTCGCTCTCTTTCTTAGAATAAATGTCTTCTTAAACCTAGGCCGAAAAAAACAGACCTCTACTTAAGACTTACCAAAATAATCCTAATAGCTCAAATACAATTTATGTTTTCAGGAAAAAATTTTATTGATTTTGTCACTCAGCGTCTCAGTGGTGAAAGGCTTGACCACATAATTGCTGACCTTGGCTTTCACTGCTTCAATGATGTTATCCTGCTGGGCTTCGGCAGTAACCATGAGGAAAGGGGTGTCATGAATTCCTTCACTCTGGCGAACATGGCGCAGAAGTTCGATACCGGTCATCTTTGGCATGTCCCAGTCGGAAATAATCAGGTCTATTTTCTCCTTTTTCAGGATATCAACCGCTGTGGAACCATCATCTGCTTCCACGATATCATTGAAATTGAGCTGGCGAAGAATATTCTTAAGAATCCGCCGCATGGTGGAGAAATCATCAACAATCAATATTTTCATATTCGTGTCAGCTGGCATAACTCAAGACTCCCAATATCTTTTCTGATACTTAAAATAGAACAAATATTTTTCCCAGTATCAACCCAATTCTAGCGCGAGCCTTTAAACGATCCCGGCAGGAAACCAGTCCCCCCGGCGGATTTTATCCGTAATCTCGCCCGAGCCAGACATAGATTCCCTAAACTTATTGTACGCTAGTGTCATGAGTTACAAGTTCGTTCACAAAATTTCTTGATATTTTCTAAAATCTGATCTGCGGTTTTTGTCCAGATAAATTCTGCTAATCTGCCTTACGACGCACAGGAAAATCATTTGAATTGACAAAGCTGATCTACCTGGGTATTCTTCATCAATCTCAAAACGGAAGTAGTAACCAATATTTTGCCAAAGCGGTCTTTGGTCCCAGTATCCGAATAAAACGCGAGGAATTGAAAGGAGAGTGTATGAATAAGAGTGATTTAATTAACGAGGCGGCCAAGATTTTAAATACCAAAAAAGAGGCTGAGACTGTGGTCAACTGTGTTCTTTCCAGTATAAAAGAGGCCGTAGTAAACGAAGAAAAGGTCGCTTTGGCTGATTTTGGTAGTTTTGACGTCAAGATAAGGAAGGCCAGGAAGGGTAGGAATCCTCAGACCGGGGAGGAAATTCAAATCGCAGAGAAGAAAGTCATCCAATTCCGCCCGGCAAAATCCTGGGGAGATGAGGTAAATAACAGATAGTTGAGCCTATAAGGATTTCTGGTGGTAAATATCGAGTTCTTTTCGACGCTGGCAGAAAGATCAGTTTAGGGCAAAAGACAGTGGCGAAATACTGATTAAAAGGGTTACGAGGCAGTTGCCGCAGAATTCAGATGTAATATTGTTTTGGTGAAAGTCACGTCCACGCCTGGGAATAAATTCTGGCTGAGTTTATAAAAAGATCGTTGACCAGGGCTGCCGCGAAAAGGATTTGATATGCAGACAGTTAAAAAAAGGATACTGGTTGAGACCGACTATATCGGGGCCAATGTAAGCTGCATCTCCACAACACGGGGACTGGTTTTTGTGGATAGCCCATTTTTACCTAAGGATGGCAAAAAATGGGCTGACCTTACCAAAGAGCGAACAGGTAAGGACATAGCTTATGTCATCAATACGGATCACCATTATGACCATTTGATGGGAAACGTATTTTTAACCAATAATATTATCTGCCATACCACAGCGGCCAAAGGCATGGGTTACCTCAGAAATAAACCGGCCCTGAAAGCAGTAATCAAGGATGCATTCCCCGATGTACTCCCAAAATATGAATCCGACATTGATCAACTTATCATTGTTACACCACACATTACATTTGAAAGAAAGCTTACACTGGATATGGGGAATGCCACGATTGTTCTCGAATTCGTCGGCGGACATTCGCCTGCCACTATAATAATTTATTTTGCCGAAGAAAGGGTTTTGTTTACCGGAGATAATGTCGAAGGGCAATTCCCCTTTTTTGGGCAGGCCCATTTTGGGAAATGGAAGGAAGCCCTCAAGAAAATGCTTTCAATGGATATTGATGTAGTAGTTCCTGGGCACGGTTCGGTGGGTGGAAAAGAAATGGTTGAAAACTATCTCGCCTTTTTTCAGGAGCTGGAAGGTGAGGTGAAGGATTTCCAGCGCCAAGGGCTCACGATTGATGAAATGGTAGTAAGGAGTAAAACCATTAACTTTTTCCCAAATGAAGAAACCGGAGCCCAGGACCTTGCCGGATCCTGGATAGGAGCCCAGTATAAGTCAGCCGCAAAAGCAGTACTGGGAGAGGCCTAAGTGACCTGCCTCCAGAAACCGAATCTCTAAAGGGTGATTTAACAGTATAACTTTGGCGGTTGCCAGATAATTCAGGACAATATAAAGGAGACCGCAAAATGCATCCATTAATAAATCAGGAAATGCTTGAAACGATCCGTACCACAGGCAAGACTAATGACAGTCTCCCTGACAGGACAGATGTGCTTGAAAAACATGGACTTCCATATGACCGACCGGCGGAAAACGCAATCATAACCGGCTGTCAAATACTGGCCTCACTCCCGCACGTCCTGGCCTCGCTTTCAGGTCTATTGGACAAAAAAGATTTTTCCCACACTTTCCTCTCCGAGGAGTACTGCTGTGGCAACTATCTCTACCGACCCATCATCGCAGCCCGTGACGACGAGGCAATGACTGAGTGCCGCGAAATATCCAAGAAATTTGTGGCTAAAAATGTCAGCCGCGCTAAAGAACTTGGAGCCCAGCGCATTATTATTTTTTGTTCTCCATGCTATCCGGTATACAAGCATAGCATGCCGGAGGAAAACATCGTGTTTTACCCGGAGGCCATAAACGAGGTCGTGGAAACTGTAAACTTTGACCGGCGGATAGATTATTACGCCGGATGTTACAAACTACACAAAAGAATAGCGCCTGTGACCATGGACTTGAAGTCCACAAACGATATTCTGGCCAAGATGGAGGGATTGGAAATAAACCGGATAAGCGCGCCAGAATGCTGTTTTAAACCGGCGGGCCTATCACACATGATTGATAACGTGAAAACCGATCTCATGGTCCATATCTGCACTGGATGCTATGGCCAGGCTAGAGCGAACCTGCCGAAAGACAAGGGGACCGAGGTGCTCATGCTCCCCGAATTTGTCGAAAGAGCTTTAAACCAATAACCGAATATAGACGAGATGAAATCTTCACCCCTCGATGTTTCCAATATAGTATTTTAGGATAACTTTTTGAAATCCCAATAAGTTTACTATACCAAAAGTATGTATAGATATGACTCGATGGACCTCCGGTTCTGACGCATGCACGTATGTTTTACCTGAGGACCCTATATCATAGGCACAAGATGTGGAAGCGGTCAAATTAAAGATCAGGCAATTTCGACCTCACTGTAGAGCTGTTTTTCCTGGGAGTTCGTTGAACTTGGCTTATTTATTAAAATTGCCTTTTGTGGCCAGTTGGAAAGCATCTCGAATCATTTCATTTTTTCACTTTCGCCGCGTCAAGCCTTATGGTATTCTGAACTCATCCCTCGCTTGAAAAGTAAGTTGTGGATACCCGGAGCATCTCACTGGCTGGTTAGTGAAGATCCTGAACTATTCAACAGAGTGATTCGTGATTTTATAAACAGATAATTGTACAAATTTCTCATAGTCATGTGACGTGTAGATGCTATGATACTTTAATCTAAGCTTGAAAAAAAGGAAATCGAAGATAATGAAAAAAATTATAGATCAAATCAGCCGAAGAAGGTTTCTGGGTCTTGTTAGCGGCGCTACGGCTTTTTTTTCAGCCGGAGGGTTGTTGACGCTTCCACGACCAAACTCCTCAAAATCAGGTATGGCCTACGCCGCTTCATTCCCCGAATATGATATTGCCGACCTGAAATCGGATACCCCGCATGGTGGCCAGCTGGTGGCCCACGCACTAAAGAGGGAGGGCGTAAAGTACCTTTTCGGCCTCTGCGGAGGACATATCAACCCCATCTTTGACGGGTGCCTGGATGAGGGAATCAAAGTTATTGGAACGCGTCACGAACAGGCCGCAGCACATATGGCTGAAGCATGGTCCCTGGTTACCGGTGAGATGGGGGTTTGCGCTGTCACGGCCGGACCGGGCCTTACCGATGCCCTTACCGGCGTGGCCAACGCCTATGAAAACCGAGTTCCCATGCTGATTCTGGGCGGACATAGTGATCTGAAGGACAATGACATCGGGTCTTTACAGGATATCAATCAGATAAATCTTTACGAATCAATTACCAAGTGGGCACGCGTCTGTCATAAAACCGACCGGATCCCGGAATATATCGCCACAGCCTACCGGCACGCCCTGAGTGGAAGGCCCGGACCGGTCTACCTGGAACTGCCCCAGGATATTCTTAAAGCGAAAGTAAGCAAATCCAGCGTGAAATTCCCCAAGAACTACCGGACTCTTGAAAAACCGAGCGGCAGTTCCCGTGCCCTCCAGGCGGCCGCGGATATCATTGAGCAATCGAAGCGTCCTTTGATAATTGCTGGAACCGGCTGCCGATTTTCAAAGGCAGGTGATGCCATAGCCGCTTTTGCCGAACACAGGGGAATCCCAGTCATCACACGAGAAGGCGGGCGCGGCATTATACCGGATTCACATCCTCTTTCCCTTGGCCCCTCCTGCGGAATATGGGGCCCCATAGGAATAGCCGATACCATAATTCTTCTCGGTTCACGGCTGAATTTTCAGCTTGGCTATGGGAAATATTTCTCAAAATCCGCCAAGATCATACAAGTGGATACCGATTCAACAAATATAGGCTTCAATCGGGGTGCTGATGTTGGGATCATTGGCGATATCAAACAGGTCCTGGAGGACCTGAAAAGAATAATACCGAACAATCCGGATCGTCAATGGGCCAGGCGATCAAAAACAAGAGTGAAGGCGACGGAAAAATGGATGCATGGCCGCACCCGGTTTGGAGGAACACCGATCCATCCCAAGATACTGGCCGAAGGAGTTCGTGACGTGGCCGGTAGTGAAGCCTCGTATGTCGTGGATGGCGGATGGGTAGGCATGTGGGGCGGTGAAACCCTGCCCGCGGAGCGGCCGGGCGAATGTATTGGTGTTCAAACAGGACCGATGGGATGCCTGGGGGTTGGCGTACCGTATGCGCTGGCCATGAAGATGGTTCATCCAGACCGCCCGGTGATCCTGTTTACCGGTGACGGCTCCTTTGGCTTTACGGCCGTCGAGATAGACACGGCCGTCCGTTATAATATCCCCATCGTATGCGTCGTAGCAAACGATCAGGCCTGGGGAATGATTAAGAGCGCTCAGGCTTATCATTATGGTCCAAATCGAATTGTCGGTACGGAATTGGGGCTTGTACGTTATGATAAATGGGTTGAAAGTTTTGGCGGCCATGGCGAATTTGTAGAAAATCCAAGCGAGATCAAACCAGCTATTGAAAGGGCCATAAAGTCGGGTAAACCGGCTTGTGTTAACGTCCTTGTAAGAACAGCCCCTCACAGAATATGATGGCCACCGGGCCTGGTTTGAATCATTCACTGACTTCATTTTAGTCTAAGGCGGGATGGCGGTTCCTTGCATCCTTGAACTTGAAGTTTCTTTCCCGAAATATTCAACATAAAATAGTTATATATTAATCGGCTATAACAATTTGAAATTTAAAAAGTTTCCTATATCGACGGTAGTATTTAACGGGGGGCGACAGAGCCCGACTTTTTTCGGATGCACGTATTGCTTACAATTTAGCTGGCGTTGTGAGATACAAAATACATCCTCAAAGCGCTAGGAGGAATAAGCTGATGGAGACTGATAATTCTCAAGTATATCAATTCAAGGTGACTTTGAACGGTATTCGTCCACCAATCTGGCGGAGAATTCAGGTTCCAGCCGAATATACGTTTTGGGACCTTCACGTTGCTATTCAGGATGCGATGGGATGGTTTGATAGTCATTTGCACGATTTCAAGATAACTAATCTCTCCACCGGACACTATGAAAAATTCGGAATCCCGATTGAGGACGATATAGATTTTGGAGAGGAACCTCCAACCAAACCAGGTTGGGAGCACTATATTGCCGATTATTTTTCTCTGGAAAATTCAAAAGCAATTTACGAATACGACTTTGGTGATGGTTGGGAGCACACTGTTCTATTAGAAAAAATCATTTCGAGGGATGAAAAAAAAATATACCCCATATGCTTGGACGGAAAACGAGCCTGTCCACCCGAGGACTGCGGAGGCGTCTGGGGATACGAAAATCTTCTTGAAATTATTGCCGATCCAAATCATGAAGATTATGACACATGGATAGAATGGCTCGGTGAAGATTTCGACCCGGAATTCTTTGATGCAAAATTGGTCGAATTTGATGATCCTACCGAAAGATGGAAATTTGCCTTTGAAGAATCAGACGAGTTGTTACATTGAATAAGATTCCAGACAAGTAACTGATGCCAGAGATATCAATAAGTAGAGACAGCCGGATCTCAGGTTCCTGCCCATGCGTGTATCTCTAATTTTAACCCAAGTCGTTTTCCCCAGAAATTTTGGATAATCAAAGTCGCTTTTTATATTTCTCACCACGGTCGACATTGGGACTTCTGCGTTTCCGCTGAATCACCACTACCGGGCGGTGTTTGGCCATGGCTGACGGGGTAAAATCCGTTTGACAGTGAGAGATTCAGTGAATTACTATGCCCTGAAGTGGGAAAATTGTCCGGTTTTCGATGAAATTGGTGGAAAATAGCCTTTTGGCAAGGAGAGCCATGTCTTTCGATCCGGCTCAATGCCTATTCCAAAGGCAAAACGCAGTGCCGGAAGGCTGGAAACAAGGGGCTCGCGGCTGATGCTGCATAGTTCCGGATAAAGTATCAGTTAGAACTTTTTTCTGTATTTATGATGAGAAATCGCTATTATCCGGCAGGTAAAAAGCTTTTAACAGTTCCATATGGTCAATAAGGTGGATGGGGGTTGCTAAAGGGTGATAATAAGAGAAACGTGGCAGGTACCGCATAATTCAGGTAAACGAACAGATTTGATATGGATCGTCAGATAAAGAAAAAATGGTTTGGCCCGAAACAAATTTCATGGCTTGTATTTGTCGTGATCATCGCTATATTCGCAGTTTATTATTTTTTCTATCAGGATACCAGTTCGAAACTGAACGTGCGTACTGAAAAGATTATTATTTCAACTATTACGGAGGAACCATTTCAAGAGTTCATCCCTGTGCTTGGAAAGGTCATGCCGGTCACAACAGTTTTTCTGGACGCCATTGAAGGAGGCCGGGTTGAAAAAAAGTTTGTTGAGGCGGGCGCCTGGGTCAAGGAAGGGGACAAGATCCTTCACTTGTCGAACACCAACCTGGTTATCAATATTATGCAGCGGGAAGCGGAATATGTCACCCAGAGTGATAATCTGCAAAAGTCCCGCCTCTCCATGGAGCAGAAAAAGCTCGCTCACATAACCCTGATGGCTGAGCTGGATTATCAACTGCAAACAAAAATGCGTGATTACGAGCAGAGCGAAGCGCTTTTTCAAAAGAAAGTAATTTCGAGGAAGAAATACGCCGACGACAAGGAAATCTACGAGTATTTAATTAGGAAAAAGAGACTGGCTGAAGAGAATTTCACGCAGGAGATTAATTTCCGGCAAGTACAGATCGAACAATTTGAGGCTTCGCTGAAAAGAATGAGCGCGAACCTGGAACTAATAAAGGAAAAACTGGAATCGTTGACCATCAGGGCCCCCATCAGCGGGCAGTTGACAGTACTTAATGCGGAGATTGGAGAATCCAAGGCCCTGGGCCAACGTTTAGGCCAGATTAATGTCATGGATGACCTTAAAATTATTACCGGGATTGATGAACACTATATCGCACGGGTAAAAGAGGGAAATATAGGGACCTTTGATTTAGAAGGAAGCACCCATGAAGTCACCCATGAAGTCAACATCGTTAAAATCCTGCCGGATGTCCGCGAAGGGCAGTTTGTTGTTGAGCTGAAGTTCATCAAAAATCCGCTGTCAGAAATCAGGATCGGGCAGACTTTGCATATTAAACTGACTTTGGGGGAACTAACCAAAGTGATCACAGTTCCCAGGGGTGGGTTTTACCAAAGCACCGCCGGTCAGTGGATATACGTATTGGACAGCACCGGGAGTTTTGCCACAAAAAGGAGTATCCGGCTGGGCCGTAAAAACGCAGATGTCTTTGAGGTATTGGAAGGACTGAACCCCAGGGAGAAAGTGATTACCTCAAATTACGATAACTTTGAAGATATGGATAAATTGATCCTTAAGTAAGGAGCGCCGATGATTAGAACGGAAAACCTTGTTAAAATTTACAGGACGGAAGAGGTTGAGACAACAGCCCTGAACAACCTTAGCTTAGAAATTAATGAAGGTGAGTTCGTTTCCATTATCGGGCCATCAGGCTGCGGTAAATCAACCCTTTTAAACGTACTGGGTCTGCTTGACAGCCTCAATGAAGGCAAATATTTTTTTATGGATCATGAGGTCTCGAAATATTCTGAAAGAAAGCGAACCAATTTGAGAAAAGCCAACATAGGCTTTGTCTTTCAGAGCTTTAACCTGATTGATGAGTTAACGGTCTTTGAGAATGTTGAGCTCCCCCTCCTTTACCTGAGCGTATCCTCATCGGAGCGAAAGAAACGGGTAAAAGATGTGCTGGAGCAGACCGGTATATCCCATCGGATGAATCATTACCCACAATTGCTCTCTGGCGGTCAGCAGCAGCGTGTTGCGGTGGCTAGGGCTGTAGTAGCCAAACCCAAGGTTATCCTGGCGGACGAGCCCACTGGTAATCTGGATTCCAAACATGGTGGTGAAGTAATGGATCTCTTAGCCGAACTGCACAAAGAAGGCACCACCGTTGTTATAGTTACTCATTCACCCGATTATGCCCAACGTGCCCAGCGTATTATCCAGCTTTTGGATGGTGATGTGGTAACAGGAGAGGTGGCTGGTTAACCACCAGCCCAGATTGCGTAAAATTCCGGCTCCCAGTTTTCTTAACATCTCGAAGAGGACAAAACAGTGTTTTTAAATTATCTAAAAATCGCCTACAGGAATCTTTTTAAGTATAAGGCCTTCTCGCTGATCAACATCTCCGGGCTGGCCATCGGCATGACCTGCTGTTTCCTGATCCTGGTGTGGGTGATGGATGAATTGAGCTTTGACCGATTCCATAAAAATGCTGACAACCTGTATCGGGCCGTGGTGAGGGTAAAGAACGACAACGGCGTTACCACCTCGATATGGGGTCCGGCTGCTTTAGGACCCGGCTTAAAACGAGAAATGCCGGAAGTTGTTGATTTTGCACGGTACGTCCCGGCTCCGCAGATAACCTTGCAGCATGAGGACGCCACTTTTAACGAACAAGTCGTATGGGTTGATCCGAGCTTTTTTAAGATGTTTACCTTCCCCGCCATAGCCGGGGATTTGGAAACAGCCTTCGAAGAACCCCTGGCTCTAGTCATCACCCAGAAAATGGCCAAAAAATATTTTGGCACCGATAAGGATGTAATCAACAAAGTCCTCAAAATGAGCAACAGGTACGATTATAAAGTCAAGGCGGTGCTCAAGGACATCCCGGCCACCTCCCATCTGAATTTCGATATTCTCGCGCCCTCTTCCAACCTGAAATACGTCGGATACAAGGATGACAATTGGATCTGGAACAATTGTATTACCTATGTCCAGCTTCAGAAAAACGTTCCTTACAAGAAATTCAACAAAAAGATCACTAACTACATTGAAAGCCATATGACCAAATTTACGTTTTCTGAAGAACTATTTTTGCAGCCTTTAACCCGAATTTATTTGTACTCGGATTTCAGTGGTGAAAGAAGCAGGCAGGGAAACATCACTCACGTCTATATTCTTTCAATTATTGCTGTCTTTATCCTTTTGATCGCCTGTATCAACTTCATGAATCTTTCCACGGCCCGATCCATGAACCGCGTCACCGAAATCGGTATCAGAAAAGTAGTGGGAGCGCACCGGACCCATCTGATAGCCCAATTTTACGGGGAATCGATCTTTCTTTCCGTGGTCGCCCTGGTTATCGCTCTGGGCCTGTCCGAGCTGCTGCTGCCTTCGTTCAACGCTATGGCTGGGAAACAACTGTCACATGATCTGACCGGCAACTGGCACGTCATTCTGGGTATCGGCTTAATCACAGTCTTTACCGGCATCATCGCCGGAAGTTACCCTGCCTTTTACTTGTCCGCGTTTAAGCCAGCCAGGATTTTGCAAGGCTCTTCCAAGAAAGCCTCTAAAAGCGCTGTTCTGCGTAAAACTTTAGTAATTCTATAATTTGCCCTTTCGGTAATACTGATTATCAGTACGGCAATTGTTTTTTACCAACTGCAATACATAAAAAATAAAGACCTGGGATATGACAAAGAGAATCTGCTGGTAATCCCCAACAGGACAGGCCAACATATACGCAACAGACATAAAACGTTCAGGTATGAGTTGACGAAAAACCCGAAGGTCCTTGGGGCCACCGTTACTTCCCAAAATCCGACCAACATGGAATATGCCACAATCATTTTCAATTGGAGAGGGAAAAATCCAGAGGACCAGATTCTGATTCACGCTAACAGTGTAACCGTTGATTATGTCGACACACTGAAGCTACAGGTCAAGGAAGGAAGAGGGTTTTCCGATAAAATCACCTCTGATCGAAGAGGAGCGATCCTGCTGAATGAAGAGGCGGTCAAGGTGATGGGATTTACCAACCCGTTGGAGGAAACTGTTACCGTGGGAAAAACCAAATTAAGGGTGATCGGCGTACTAAAAAAATTTCATTTTTAGCCCATACATAAAAAAATTGAGCCGATGATCATCTCTACGGGAAGGATCAGGGGTGGTTATACTATAGTCAGACTTCATCCAGATCAAATGGCTGAAACCATCGGATTTGTCAAGCAAACCTGGACTAAGTTTTTTCCGACCATTCCCTTTAACTATCACTTCCTTGATGAGGATTATGACAATCTGTACCGGGCCGAAGAACGGATGGGGACGCTCCTTAATTACTTTTCGATACTCGCCGTATTTATCGCCTGTTTGGGACTATTCGGGCTGGCCTCCTTCACCACTGAACAGAGGACCAAGGAAATCGGAATCCGTAAGGTTTTAGGGGCTTCCACACCCGGGATTATCATGCTCCTGGGTAAGGATTTCGCTAAGCTGGTTCTGATTGCCAATATCATCGCATGGCCGATTGCCTATTACGTCATGACAAATTGGCTCCAGGATTTTGCTTACCGGATTAATATCAATTGGCTAATTTTTCTGCTAACCGGCGTCCTATCCGTATTCATTGCCCTAGTTACGGTTAGTTTCCAGGCTACCAAAGCGGCTATGGCCAATCCGGTCAAATCGCTCCGATATGAATAATGGTTTTAATATCCCCGAATCATACTGGAGATCGAATCCAATTCGACGCCGCCACTACCAGGCGGTGTTTAGCTTTAGTTGACGAGTGGAAATAACTTTAATAAAAAAAACCAATATTTTATTCATCAGCTGGTCCTCAAGCCCTTGGTTTGGGGACCATATTGTTGAAAAATCACCTTTTGGCAAGGAGAAGCAGGCCCTTCGAGTCAGTTTAAAACCTACTTTTCAGATAGCGGGTAGCGCCCCTAATACTGAAACAAGAAGCGACGTGTCACACCGTCAACTTGGCTGTATCATCATACCGTTACGGTTTTTGAGGTGTCTTCTAAAAATAAAAGGAGAGCCATGTCATGAGGAGAGTAAAGAGAGAGAATACCAGGGTTTTTCATTTTCTAGGTCTGGCAGCCATTATCGCTTTGGGATTGTTTGTAATCGCTGCCCCATGCATTGCTGCTGATGATGATTGTAAGGGCGCTGTGGTTGTGGAACCAGATTGGGAGAGATCCTACAAGGCCGGTTATACGGACAGCAACGGACATTTCAATCAGCGTATCCAAGCTTGAAAAAAATCCGGACCTCAGCCAGGCAGCCGTTGGATACACGGAGGCCTTGAAGAAAATCGGCAATGGCAAGGCTGAACTCAAGAAAGAAACCAGGACCAAGCTGCCGGACGGAACCCCGGCGGTGGAGTTTGTCATCACATGGGTCACCAAGGCCAACGTAGCGTTGACCACCCGGGCCTTGACCGTGTACAATGAAGGCTATTCCATTTCTATGGGCACGCATACCTGGGCCGGGAATTCGCCGGATAAAAAGATCTTTTACACCATTAAATTCAATTGATAAAGGAGACATCGAGATGACAAAGAAATCAAGGAACACTACCCGGAGAGAGTTTTTAAAAACCAGTGGAAAAATTGCGGGCACCGTTATCTTTTCCGGCCTATCCGCAGGCAGTATGAGCGCTGTCCTGAAACCGAAAACAAGTGATGCTAAAGATGTTTCGCCTCCTGAAGGGAGAGGAGATTATAAGGTTTTTTCCGCAGGGCAAATCGGTACGATGTCTGTCAAGAACCGGCTGGTGCGTTCGGCCACCATGATCGCTGCTGCTGCCCGGGG
>JAFDHD010000026.1 GCA_019308995.1 Deltaproteobacteria bacterium
CTACAGGAACTGATCGAGAGCGGTTACGGCCTAGGGGAATAATATTTTTTTAAGCTTAAATCCAATTACTTTTGTAATTCTTGCCAGACCCGTTAACCGGCAAGCTTATGGGGTGGTTATAGATTACAAACACTAGCGTAAAATGTGTTCTGATTATCGGGGGGAAGATCATTTTACTGCTCCTCCTCATCACTCTTCTTAACGAATGCATCTTACCGACGATGGATATCTTATCAATATCTCAAGGTTAGAGTTCTCTGTACTTTTTACACTTGTTTTTTTAAATTTTGCGAAAGTAGAACGGACCAATTTTCTATTGATGTCTGTGCTGTACGCCACGAAATGATCTAACAAATCACCTTTCACCCCTGTGTTGATATCCAATACTTTTGAAGGGATATCGCATCTAAAATCAAAATCCTTTAATCTCAAGGTCTTTATATCCTTACTTTCAATCGTCTTAAAATATATTTGTAGATTTTCTAGATCGTAAATAATACTCCACACCGTATCCGACTTCTCACTAGATACTGAAACGTAAGACAATATATCGAACGCATAACTTACAATAAACCCGGATTGATTTGGTTTATAGTCTTTTAACCTTTCAGCTATTCTTACAAAACGATCCAGGGATTTAGGCGAGCTGGAAATTTCCTTCTTGCCTCCAAAACCGACATGCTTTTTAAGATAGGCCATGGAGTTTAAATAACTGTCATTTGTCAAAGCCTTTACGAACAAGTTTTTTCCGGTTTGGTATACGCGTTTCCCGTTAAGGAATTCTATGACAGCCACATTGCCTGAACGATCGCATACCAGAAAATGGATGTTGGATTTATTTTGCGATATTCGGATGTGGGCGTCACTATCGAAAACCTCATTCACACTGCGGCAATTATCTAACTGGTATTGGATCCATTGCAGTTCGCTAAGGACCCGGCGATTGTCAGGGCCGGGATACTGGGTTTCTTCTAACCACATCTGCTCCACGACAAGGCCTGCTTCGTTAATTCCGCCAAAAGGAAATTCTTTCGATACCTGATTAAAGGTGATGCTGCCATATTGTGAAACCCATCGAACGGGTTTTTCCGGAGGCTCCAGCAGGGCTGTTTTTTTAACACCTCTCTTGTTTATGATTATTAACCCGGAACCAAAGCTCCAGTCGAAATTTTTTCCAAAAACCATATGGTTCCCATCATGTAGAAAGAACGAAGAACATGCATACCCCAACTGCGTGTTTGGAAAAATAACGACAAGGAAAAGCACCATAATTGAAAGTCTTAAAAAAATTTTTTCACGGCTAGCCTCCTATGAAAAGGGGGACGTGGTTGAATTGGTTGAATAACTTTTCTTGCAAGTAAATAGAAAATGATGGCCAAATATCAAGCCATGTCCAGATCGGATTTGGATATCTTACCCGGATCTGAAATAATCAATGTTATCAAGATATAGTGTATGCGGCCAATCCTGCATGATGCAATCTAAAGACACAACATTTGCCAGAAACGCGATCTACTTCCCGGGCTGCGCCAGTAAAGATTACGCGCACAATTGGTGTAAGCTCACTAGGGCCAAATAACCCTTGGGTTTCCCGTTAAAAAGGTTTATCAGAATGGTATTTTGAGGAATATAGTGTGATCCCCTCCGCAGGGCGTACAGGCCTATCAATCCTGGATCGAGAAGGAAGATGGCAGAGGGCAGTGGGACTGGTGCGGCTCAATACATTATAAGGTAACTACGTTACAGGCTTCGAACTAACAACAACTTCAGTAATTTTCTCCTCTGTATAGTTTTTGTAGAGGAGCCATGCATCGCCCTTGTTGCCAGTGTTTTCTGTTGAGATTTCCGGCCCTCGAAATAAGACGATATTTTGGCCGCCAGTATTAAGTGAACTTGGAAACGAAATACCATCAATTAAAACTGGGTCGTTTTCACCCTTATCACTCCCAGCATAAGTAAATGCCCAATCAAAATCGAATGATTTTATGAACTCCGTAAAAACTTGGCTGGGAACGTATTCGATATCAGAATCAGTATCTCTTATGGGCTTTGAGATATCTGATATGAAGTAATTCAAAAATGGTATGGTAAATTCATCGTAATCGTAATTATAAGAAGGATCGAACATGCTTGTAGTTTCAACCATATCGTACTGAAAGGATAAAATAGTCAATGGTCGGAGCACCTCAAATTCAGCAACAACTACAGTTTCACCTACACTTGGTCTAATTTCATGTATACACGTAGGAGAATCATTGCCACCATAAAAAAATGAAATACCAACAGGACTCATTCGACTGTTCCTCGTGTTGCTTAAAGGTGGACTGGTAAGTTCCTCGTGGCTATAATTTTTTGATCCTGATTTGATCCTGGCTCGATAAATTTTCCTACCTGGAGGGTAGTAATCAAGATGGTCCTCAAAGAAATGGTTGGCAATTGTAGATAGTAGATTTCTTGGATTTTGAGGGTCATTGGGATCAGAATTTTTATCATCTAAGAACGCAGTAAATCGTTTCTCTCTTTTAACCGTTTCACAAAATTTTTGCCAGTGTTCAATCTCGTCTGGCATGCCAGGAGGAGGACCATGAGGGTGGTGGGTAACATAAGCTGTGTTGTCATCATAAATTAAGTCATGCAGCAACGTAGAAGGATCATCTAATATATCCCCCCAAATATCTGGCGATTCAAGTAAAATCTCTGTAATGGTTTCGGTTGGATATTGATAGCCACCCTCCCTGGATTCATAGGGAACCTGGTGGGCAGCATCTTCATATCGTTGGAGAAAACCAGCCATGATAAATTGACCAACATCTCTAACACTATGAGTATCGATTTTCTCACTCAAACAATAATCACAAGTCCCAATATTTTCACCACCACGAATAAATTGCTTTATGTGACGATCTCGAAAACAATTAACACAGCATACCATATCAGGTGTATCGACTGTACTCATTGGGAATCCTCACGTTTAGGAAAAAACTGAATCAACTATTGATGAAGCTTATCTCTTACCTCAACTCCCTCACGATACCTCTCAAACAACCACCCAAAGAAGGCATCAGCAAACTGTTCGTTGTCAGTGACCTGCTTATAGAACTTGAAGTTGGTGTCATGTTATCGAGCTGAAACCTTTCTTGACCAAGGACGGAAAAATTTTTTTAAATGTCAGAAGGTTTTCAATGTGCCAAGATTTGATTTCAATTAGTTCTTCCTCACTTGTTTGAATTGTTCCGTCCATGTAGATCGCAATGCGTGAAGCTCTTTTTTCATCAGGAATTCTGGGGATAGTATACTTAATTGCTAAGTATCTGTTTTCTCTAATAAAAATTTAGGGATGATCTGTTTAAACTCGAAATTCAAGTTTTCCTAGCATAAGAGCCACCAATGCCTGCCGCTAATTACTAACGACGTCGTTTGTCCTTAGTGGTGATAGATTCATATGGTTCCTTGCCTTATTCTCAATTCTCAGATGTCTAATAATTACATATTGTAGCAAAAACTTCAATCTTGTTGGGGGCTGTCTCTAAAATCAAAACCTGCCTGAACCCGTTATATAATCAAATCTCAGCTATCATAATTTTTAAGCCGCCGGTTAATCAATCATCGCCTTCTTCCATCTTCCGAGATGAAACCAGAATGTAAAGACAATGCCCTGAACTACATTTGATAAGGCCATTCCCAGCCAGATGCCCGCGGGCCCCAGGCTGAGGGAAAGCATGTAAGCCAGAGGAATACGCAGACCAAGGATGATCAATCCTGTAATAACCATGGGTGAGAAGGTATCCCCGGCCCCGGTTATGGCCCGGCCCAGCACCGAAGAAAAAGCCAGAAAGATAAAAGTGGCTGAAAATATCTTAAGAAACAGGGAACCCTCCGCTATGACCTCTGGACTTTGATTGAAGACACCTACCAGTTCATTGGCAAAGAGTATAAAAAGGAAGGTCAAACAGAGCATGAAGACAGCATAAAAACCTACACCGGCCCACCCGGTCTTAACCGCCCGCTCGGGTTTGCCAGCGCCTAAATTTTGACCGACCAGGGTGGCGGCCGCGTTTCCGATGGCCATACCCGGGAGAAGGACCGACATGCGAAGCCTGATCACGATGCCATAAGCGGCCATGGCCGTAATCCCGAAAACCGCCACCAGACGCGCTATGAACAGGGCGGAGATATTGCGGAACAGCATCTGCAATGACCCGTAAAACCCTATCCTGATGAGGGTCCACATGACCGGGAGATCGAGTTTCATGTCCTGGGCCTGAAGCCGGAAAAAGCTGGTACCGCTGAAAAAGACGTAACAGGTCAAAAGCGCGCCCACACCTCGTGAGATGACCACGGCCCATGCGGCCCCAGCCATCTCCCAGCGCGGGAAACCCAGGAGACCGAAGATTAAGAGCGGCGCGAGGATGATATTGAGCACGTTCGACACGGCCATGATTTTGAGCGGCGTGACCGCATCTCCAGCGCCTCGGAGCGCGGAATTCAGATTAAAGGGAACGAAAATAAAAACCGAGCCCAAGGCAACGATACGAAGATACACCGCGCCCTGAACCTTGACCTCGCCCGTGGTGCCGATTAGCGTCAGGGCCCAATCACTTAAAAAAAGACCCAGACCCGTCATGATCAACGATAAGGCCAGCCCGATGAAGATGGACTGAACCACGACATTATGCGCCTCTTTTCTTTTCCCCGCGCCAACATGGCGCGCCACCATGGCCACGGTCCCGGTTGAAATTCCCATGGCCAGAGTATAGAAGGTCTCCACAAAGACACCGCCCATGGTCAATCCGGCCACGTAAACCGCTCCAAGGCGTCCCAGGAAAAAAAGATCAACCAGCTGCAGGATGTCATGCAGAATCATGGAGCCGACCATGGGCAGGGAAAGACGCCACATGCCGCTTATGATGCTGCCTTCTGTCAGGTTATACAGAGGTCGCCTGGTCATGAGGTTGTCAGCGCACGGCGCTTGAAGGTCAGAGGAATGCTGTCAGGGATGTATAAATAAAGGGTCAACAGCCTGGGCTCGTAAAAGAAGGACCACGTGGATCAAGGTTCATATCATATCCCTCCTAATAAATCCACGCAAATATAACCAGGACTTTCCCCTCGTCCAGAGCCCCTGAGCACAACCCACTACCGGAGCGCGCTGAAATATGCTATGTTTTCGAAAAGATGATCATGGAGGCATGAGCGGTATGAAGAAGGAAATGTTTCGGGAATACGATATCCGCGGTATCGTGGATGAAGATTTTGATCTGGATGACGCCCATACCCTGGGTCAGGGCTTTGGAACCTACCTTCATGAGCACGGCGGCGTGAGCGCCGTAGTGGGGCGGGACTGCCGCTTGAGTTCGGAACCGATCCGGAACGCCCTGGTGGAAGGTCTGACCAAATCAGGAGTCCATGTCATTGATGTCGGTATCTGCCCGACGCCGGTTTTCTACTTTGCCTTGAGGCATTTCAAGGCCGACGGCGGCCTCATGATTACGGCCAGCCATAATCCGCCTCAGTACAACGGCTTCAAGGTCTCCCTGGGGCTGGACACTATTTTTGGCCAAGAGATCCAAAAGTTCAGGCGCCTGCTTGATAAGGGAGCTTTTATTACCGGAAGCGGTTCAGCAGAAAAGCGCGATATCATAACTTCCTATACTGATTACCTGGCAAATAACATTAATATCGAACGGCCGGTTAAGGTCGCGATTGACGCAGGCAACGGCACCGGCGGCGTGGTGGCCGCCCCGCTGCTCAAACGCCTGGGCTCGCCTGCGGTCGAACTCTTTACCGAAATGGATGGCAACTTCCCCAACCACGAACCCGACCCGACCGTGCTCGCCAACATGGCCACCTTGGTTGAAACCGTTGTCAGCCAGAAACTCGAACTGGGCATCGGGTTTGACGGCGACACGGACCGCATCGGCGTGGTGGATGAGAAGGGTGAGATTATTTTCGGGGACATGCTCATGGTCATCTTTGCCCGGGACATCCTCAGGACCGAGAAGAGTGGAACCTTTATCGCTGAAGTCAAGTGCTCCAAAAATCTGTACGACGACATCGAGGCTCACGGCGGCCGGGCCATCATGTGGCGGACCGGTCATTCCCTGATCAAGCAGAAGCTCAAGGAGGAGGAAGGTTTGCTTGCCGGGGAGATGAGCGGGCACATGTTTTTCCAGCACCGGTATTTTGGGTATGACGATGCCATTTACGCTGCCTGCCGTCTTCTGGAAATCGTTTCGCGCAGCACTATCCCTGTCTCGCAATTTTTAACCGACCTGCCCAGGATGTACAGCACTCCGGAGATCAGGGTCGGATGCGCGGAGGACAAGAAGTTCAAGCTGGTGGAGCTGGTCAGGGAGGAACTGCGGCGGGATCATGACATTATTGAGGTGGACGGGGTGCGGGTCCTTTTCCCGGACGGCTGGGGTCTCCTGCGGGCCTCTAACACCGGCCCGCTTTTGGTGCTCAGGTTTGAAGCTGAAAGCGAGGCGCGTCTGACCGAAATCAGGGCCCTGGTCGAAGGAACCCTTGAAAGACTGAAGGCCCGGCTGTGACGAACTACCTCGGGGTTGACATCGGCGGGACCAATATCCGGTACGGCCTGGTGTCCGCCCAAGGCAGGCTCTGGTCTTCCGGCCACTTTCCGGCTCAAATCCAGCGCGGCTTTGACCAGGTCGTGGCGGACCTGAACGGCCGCCTGAAAGAATTCATGGCCACCCTCCCTTCTTCAGCTCAGCCCCAGGGCGTGGGCATTGGTGTAGCCGGTCGGATCGCGCCGCAAAAAGGCCTGGTCGTTTTCTCTCCCAACCTGCCTGATTGGAAGAACGCGCCTCTGGCCGAACGCGTCTGGCAAGCCCTTGACCTTGAAGTCCGCATTGAAAACGATGCCAATCTTTACGCCCTGGGCGAATGGCTGGCCGGGGCCGGTCAAGGTCTGGACAACCTGATAGTCCTGACCCTGGGCACCGGCGTAGGCGGGGGTCTTATCCTGAACGGCCGCCTCTGGACCGGCTCTTTTGGCAATGCGGCTGAAGTCGGCCATATGGTCGTGGAGCCTGAAGGACGGACCTGCAACTGCGGCGGACGGGGCTGTCTTGAAACCCTGGCCTCGGCAGCGGCCATGGCCCGAATGGCCCGGGAATGGATCGAGCAGGGAGAGACCTGCGGCTACCGAGGCAGGATCGAGGACCTCACGTCCGCCCATCTCTTTGACCTGGCCCGGCAGGGCGACACTCTGGCCCTGAAGGTCTTTGACCGAGCCGGCTCAGCCCTGGGGCTGGTTTTGACCGATATCTTCAATCTTCTCGGGCTGCAGGGGGCGATTATCGGCGGCGGAGCCGCCGCGGCTTTTGAATTCCTGAAGCCCCGGATCAAGGCCGAGCTTTCGGCGCGCCTCATGACCTCAGACCCGGATCAAATTCTCCTGGCGCGGTCTGCCTTGGGTGACCAGGCCTCCCTGATCGGCGTGCCGACCCTTTTCCGCGCCTCCAAAGAACCCTAAAACAATTCTTCCTGGATTTTGAACGAGCTACAGGCTTGTAAAATGTAATTCTGCCATTCTCTCTAGATTGACGGCTTCTGTCCGATGTAAGTCCACCAGTCGGCAGCGGCTTTAAGAAAGTTCATATAGCCAGAGCCAAGGATTTTCCGGGCTTCAGGCGAAAGCTTTGCCTCTTCCCGGAGTTGGCGCGTGTCACTTTCCAGCCCGGCTGAAACAAGGAGTATGGCCAGGCCCTGGAAAAGGCTGGTAAAGCGCCTGGTCACAATGCCTGACCAGCTTTTAAGAAGTTCAGGGGCGGCCGTGTTTGTGGCGCGGTGAATGGCCTCATCGTCCGGTCCGTCCGGTTTGAGGTTCAGGCCGTCCATGCCTTCGGCCAGGACCTCGACCGCGTCCGAGATCATGGATTTACGCGTGTATGCCACTGCCGCGGCGCCGGGGTAGTCCTGCCGGGCGGCTTCCAGGTTTCCCAGCCCATAGTTGATATTCTGACCGCTGGCCCTGAAGACCCGGGAAAACAGCTGCCGCCACGTATCCATCAGATGGAACATTCTTTTCAGGAATTCGTTGACCCTGTCTCCTGGAAAATCTTCCAGGCCTTCATATATCGCGTCCAGTGAGGCCATGGAGTCAATTTCAGCGGCCAGCTCTTCTTTGGCCGGGACGCCTTTTGCAGGCAGGTCAGGGTCCCGGCCGTACAGGTCCAGGATAAAGAGGGCCGGGTAGCGCGGGCCCAGCTTTTCATGGGCCTGGTCATAGGTTCCGGTCAGGATAAAATCGAGGCCCGGTGCTGCCGGGACAATGTTCTTTGCAAACACCTCGAGTTCAAAGGCCGAATCGTCAATAAAACAAAACACGGGCCGCATAGGTTTTCCTCTTTTGGTGATTTATCTAAAAACGAATGAAACAGGGGCCTCACCGACTGGTAATTTTTCGATCTCTATAGCCTGGAGCGGCGTTTGGTTGAGTCAATATTATCCAATGACGCGGATGAGGTCAATCAATCTTTATTATTGAACCAAAAGATGTAGGTCAGGGTGCAAAGCTAGCTGACATAAAACTTAACAAGCTGCCTTCCCAGGTGTTATACTAACCATTAAATCTGTTGGCCAGAAGGAGAGACGATGTTTCACGTCGCGGACTTTGAGGCGGTTAAAGGCGGAGAGGTGGTGGACGTTTATTTTACTCGGACGAAGCAAATCCTCGAGGCCAAAGGGATTGACGTCCGGGTCAAGGCTGAGTTCATATGTAAGGGTTTACCGGCCGGTTGGGAGTGGGCGGTTCTGGCCGGGCTGGAGGAGGCCTTGAGCCTGCTCTCTGATTTCGAGGTCAAGGTTCGGGCCATGCCTGAAGGGACCGTGTTTCGGTCTTTCGAGCCGGTCATGGAGATTGAGGGCCGATACCTGGAATTCGGCCATCTGGAGACGGCTGTTTTAGGCCTGATCTGCCAGGCTTCGGGCGTGGCGACCATGGCCGCTCGCTGCCGCAAGGCGGCCGGAGACAGTAGTCTCTTCAGCTTTGGGGCCAGGCGCATGCATCCGGCTCTGGCGCCGATGCTGGAGCGCAACGCCTGGATAGGCGGGTGCGACGGCGTGGCCGTCGGTCTGGGCGCGGCCCTGGTGGGCCAGGAGCCGGTGGGCACCATGCCTCACGCCTTGATCCTCATTATGGGCGATACCCTGGCGGCCACCGAAGCCTTTGACGAGGTCATTGATCCGTCTGTGCAGCGCATCAGCCTCATAGACACCTTTCAGGACGAAAAATTCGAGGCCTTGAGGGTAGCCGAGGCCATGGGGGACCGCCTTTGGGGCATCAGGCTCGACACCCCTGGTTCGCGGCGCGGCAATATGGCGAGGATTGTGGAGGAGGTTCGCTGGGAGCTCGAACTGGCCGGGCATCCTGACGTCAAGATCGCGGTCAGCGGCGGTTTGAACGAGGAAACCCTGGCCTCCCTGGCTCCGATCGTGGATGCCTTTGGTGTGGGCACGGCCATTTCCAATGCGCCGGTGGTGGATTTTTCCATGGACATTATTGAGATTGACGGCCGGCCCGTGGCCAAGCGAGGCAAACGCGCGGGCAGCAAGAGCGTCATGCGCTGCTCGCACTGTTTCCAGGATCAGGTGGTCCCCCTGGGGCGTGATCCGGAACCATGTCCCTGCCAGGAAGGCAAGTGGCGACCGCTTCTGGCGCCGCAGCCCGCAGAACAGCCCGGCCCGGAGGCCATTCGGAACCACGTCCTTGAACAGCTGCCGCATTTCCCTCTTAACCCGCGGAAATGAGGCCTCAAGTGTCTTACCGGTGCGGCCCTGTTTTGCTTGACTTGATCAATCCTTGATTGATAACATGCTGAACTCAAACAAGGCAGTCCTGGTGGTGTCTGATTGAGGCTGCCTTGGCCGTGCATTGATGTGGATTGCGGTTGAATTTATTCGTATCCGACGGTGGACCACATACAGTGATACTGAACTACCTCAAAAAAAGTTCAATCCTTTTCTTAAGGGGGGTCGAATAATGAAGACGCGTGTTGGAATTTGGCTAATTTTGTCCTTGTGTTTAGCGGTTTTTATCGTCAGTAGCTGCCGAGGTCCTGCCAGGCTCCGATACAAACCCGTTCCAGAGGAAGTAATTCCACCTTCCGGGTCCTACCTTGACTTTGAAGATATACAGATCCCGAACGGGCTGACCCTGGAGCGGAATAAATCCTATCTCTACGTCACGGAATCCCTCAAGACCGGGATGCTGTCTTTCAAGACCTCCAGGCCGGTGGATGAAGTCCTGGCTTACTTTACGGAGAATATGCCGCGGGACAACTGGGAGTCTGTGAGCGTCTTTAAGTTTCGCAAGAATATCATGCTCTACCGCAAGGCAGGTAAGAACTGCCTCATCATCATTGAAGAATCAGCCGAGGGCCCGGACCAGCTAGTAGTCGAGATCTGGGTCTCGCCGCAAGGGGCGTCCAAAAAAACGGAATCCCTGTTAAAAAAAATCATAAAGAAATAAATGGAGGCGAGCCGTGATTAGACTTAATAAGAAGACGATTTTGGCCTTTAGTTTTCTGGGTATACTCTTTTTGCTCCCGGCCGGCTGCGCCTACTTTCAGAAAGAGCTCGAACCGGCTGAGCAGGCAGCCGCAGTCAGGTATTATCACTTTGAGGACATCAAGATTCCGGCGGAGCTGAAGCTCGACACGCGCCGCTCATTCATTCACGATGTGGCCGGATTCAAGGCCGGAACCATGTATTTTAAGGGCTATGTGGATAGCAACTCGCTGGTCAACTTTTTCACCGATTCGATGCTCAGAGACGGCTGGCAGCTCAAGAGCATCTTTCGCTATCCCACCATGCTTTACTTATTTGAAAAACCAAAAAAAGTCTGTATTATCCTTATCAAGGAAGAGATACTGACCACCAAGGTCGAGATATGGGTCTCCCCGCTGCGTTGAGCAGCACCAAAGGCAAGGGGAAGTTTCATGAACAGACTTAAGGATAAACACGTGGTCCTGGCGGTCACCGGAGGCATCGCCGCCTATAAATCCGCTGAACTGGCCCGCATGTTCATGTCACACGGCGCTCAGGTCCGGGTGGCCATGACGCAATCGGCCTGCCGTTTCATTACTCCCCTGACCTTTCAGTCGCTGACCCGGGAGCCGGTGGCCATGGATCTCTGGGAGCCGGAGGATTCGGTAAAGATCGGCCATATCGCCCTGGCAGAGTGGGCCGACGTGGTGGTCATTGCCCCGGCCACGGCCAACATCATCGGGAAGATGGCCGCTGGCATTGCGGATGAATTTCTGTCCACCTTCCTTATGGCCGTGCATTCGCCGGTAGTGGTCTGCCCGGCCATGAACGTCAACATGTACAACCATCCGGTTCTTCAGGAGAACCTGACCAGGCTCAGGTCGCTTAATTACCGCGTGGTTGATCCGGGTACCGGGGCCTTAGCCTGCGGCACCGAAGGGCAGGGCCGCCTGGCTGAGCTTGAGGATATCGTGGAGGAGACGCAGGCGGCTCTTTCGCCTCAGGACCTGGCCGGGCTTACGGTCATGGTGACCTCCGGCCCGACGCGGGAGCAGTGGGATGAGATCAGGTTCTTGAGCAACCTTTCCAGCGGAAAAATGGGCATGGCCCTGGTCAGGAGCGCCAGGTTGCGCGGGGCCGAAGTCATCCTAATTACCGGCCCGACCGCTCTGCCGTCTCCGTACCGGGTTCAGACAATCCCGGTGGAATCCACCATTGATATGCAAAACGCGGTGAACGAGCATTTCAACCGGATTGACGTGCTAATCGGCGCGGCCGCGCCCATGGACTTCAGGCCTTCAGCACGGGTTGAGGGAAAGGTCAAGAAGACCGAGGTCCCGGCTCCAATTGAACTGACCTTAAATCCAGACATCCTGGCCGGAATCGGAAAGAATAAGGGGAAAAAAATCCTGATCGGGTTCGCGGCTGAAGCGGAAAATATGATTAAATACGCTAAGGCCAAACTGAAGGCCAAGAACCTGGACCTGATCGTGGCCAACCAGATCGGAGCGCCGGGCGCGGCCTTTACCACGGAAACCAACCAGGTCAGCATCATTGATCCGGCCGGTGCGGTCGAAGAGCTGCCGCTGCTTCCCAAGGAAGAGGTGGCCGACCTGATCTGGGACCGCGTCGTCTCGCTTGTTTCAGCGCGTCGTGGATAAACTGAAGCGGCGTCAGGAACTGTTCGGCCTGACGCGCCAGGTCAGGCATCACCTCCATTACCTCAAAAGCCTTGGTTTAGAAAACCTTCCCCGCGTCCAGGTACCTTCTCCTGATGAGTCCTTAATCGAATCCTTCATTGAATCGTTAGAAGACATCCGGCTCGACTTAGGCGATTGCCTTCGCTGCCCGCTCTCGGCCAGCCGGAAGCAGATCGTGTTTGGAGAGGGCCATCCAAAGGCAAAGTTGATGTTTATCGGGGCATCCCCGGTTGAAAGCGACGACCTCGAAGGACGGCCTTTCCAGGGAGAAACCGGACAGCTCCTGACCGATATTATGGTCAAGGGCCTTAAGACGCCCCGGCAAGACTGCTACATCACCACGCTGGTCAAATGCCGCCCTCCGGCAGACCGCGCCCCTCAGCCGGATGAAATACACGTCTGTTTACCGTTTCTTTTGAGGCAGATTGCTTCCATCCGGCCTAAGGTCATCTGCCTCCTGGGCGAGGCTGCGGCCCAGAGCCTGTTAGGCTCCACCGAACCGCTTATTAAACTGCGCCACAGATTCCACAATCTCTGCGGCTTTCCCACCATGCCCACCATCCACCCGCAAGACATCCTTTGCCACCCGGAAAAGAAGCGGGAAAGCTGGGAGGATGTCAAGATGATTATTGAGCGGTTGAAGGGGTAGAGGTTAAGGTTATTACTAAGAACCTGGCATATGTCGGAGAATACTCTGCATACGTCCAGTCAGGGTTTTGATTACCATTGGAATACGATAAATCGTGGCAACTTACTATTTTTCATCATCATCGCTGGCTTAAACCAAAAAATATGGATAATGATAGCCCGGACAACTTGTTTGTCCGGGTCCGAAGGACAAGAAGGTTGATGAGGGGATGGTCAGCGTTTAATCTTTCTGCATGCCAAAACGACAAGTGTATGATAAAGAAGGGCATGCTCATTACATAACCTTCTCGTGCTATAAACGACGTCGCCTTCTTATTGACGACATGGCTAAGAGAATTGTTATCGGTGTACTGAACTCAGAACTTGACAAGCAAAATGGTAAATGCGCGGGATTTGTGGTCATGCCTGATCATATACATGCCATTCTTTGGTTTTCGGAACCTGATCAACTCAGCAAATTTATGAAATAATGGAAGCAGCGTTCATCAGTACAGATTAAAAAGATGATAAAATACCATTTGCCCAATTACTTAACCAGCATCAATGGTCGAGACCCAGTTTGGCAGCCGCGATATTACCGCTACAATATTTTTTCGCCAGAAAAAATGAAAGAAAAAATCAATTACATTCATGAAAATCCTGTTAGGATTGGTCTTGTTAATCGTCCTGAAGATTGGGCTTATGGTTCAGCCCGATATTATATTTCAGGCAAATCAGTTGGGTTGCCGATTGAATTTCCGGGGTGACCTTTGACCTGAACTCCGTTCATTCCAGGACATGGATATTCCTCTTCCGGCACATGTCCTTAAGAACCTTGGGCCATACAGAGACGGTGACCTCGCCTAAATGCGCCTTCTTGAGCAGAAGCATGAAGGTCCGCGACTGCCCGATACCGCCGCCAATACTGAGCGGGATCTCGTTATTCAGGATGGCCTGGTGGTAGGGAAATTTGAGAAAGTCAAGCTGGCCTGAAAGCTCCAGCTGCTTCTTGAGCGTGACGGCGTTAACGCGAATACCCATGGAGGTCAACTCGTGGCGGCGCTTGGTGACCGGGTTTAAGACAAGTATGTCCCCGTTAAGGCCGTGCATGGGTCGGCCATCTTGAGACGTTGTCTCCGTGGCCCAGTCATCGTAATCCGCGGCCCTCATCTCGTGAGGGTAGCCGTCCTTGAGGACCCAGCCGATACCGTAGATAAAGACGGCCGGGTATTCCTTGATAATTTCTGTCTCGCGGTCTATTCTGGCCAGGTCTGGATACCGGTCAAGGATATCTTCAGCATGTATAAACGTCAGCTCTTCAGGCAGGTTGGGATACTGATCGGTCTTGAGCCGGGGAAACAGCTCCTGGATATACCTCTCAGCCCCTGTGAGCACCTTCCAAATTTTTTGCACGACTTCTGTCAGGAATTGCAAATTGCGCTGCTTTTCCGTGACGGCCAGCTCCCAGTCCCACTGATCAACATAGGCGCTGTGATCGTGGTCGAGGAAGTAGTCCTTGCGCACCGCCCGCATGTCAGTCATCAGGCCCTCGCCTAGCTCCATCCCGAACTGCTTCAGGGCCATGCGCTTCCATTTGGTTGCGGCCTGCACGACCTGGGCGTCGATAGAGTTCTTGCCATGGTCGTTTGAAATGTGGAACTGTATGGGGGTTCGCGAACCATCACGATCCAGGAAGTCATTCAACCCGCTTTCGGCGTCCACGATCAGGGGAACCGTCACCATCATCAAATTGAGTTCCTGGCACAGGTTCTCCTCGATGTAGTTTTTCAATGCATAGGTGGCATGCTGCGTTTCCTTTAGAGAGAGGAGTGAACGATAATCCTGAGGCAGGATCTTTTCCAGCTCATCATAGTTGCCAATACCAGGTCCAGCCAGGTCAGCTTTCTTGTCTGCCATTGCTTTTACCTTTCTATTTTAGATTTAGATATCAGGGTCTCCAGAGGCCGAAATCAGCGCCTTTGAGAGCCTGTCAGTTTAGGCTGAGTAATGCGATTTGTCAAAAAATAAATATTCAATTTTCCTGAAACCGCAATATACAGGCCCTGGGGTCGAAAGGCAGGGTCATTTTCGGTTAGGCCAGGGACGCCTGTAACCAGTATTTTCCGGCCTTCGCCTTATTTCTTGAAATTAATTGGGATTAGAGGGAAACTAGTCTCGAAGGGATTGAGGGGAAATATTGGAGTAAATGGTAAAAATACGTTCCGATTTTCTGGTTGAGCGCGGCCGTGTCCAAGGGGAAAGATTTATAAGACGACAGCAAATTATCTGAGCTTTTTACTGCTTGTTTTCAAGGCCGTGATGGCTCCGCTCGGGCACTGCACCAGACAGGCTCGGCAGGCGGTGCACAAGTCCGGATGGGCCAGCGCGGCTCTGTCCTCATCGTTTATTTCCCAGACGCCTTGCGGACAGATCTCATGGCAACTGCGGCAGCCAATGCATTTATTACGATCCACACTCAGTTTGCGGTCTCCATTCAAGAGTTCGGCCCTGATCGTGCCGGCAAAGGCAATGTTGCCAATGGCGCTCAGGCCCAGACGGGCCAGGAACGGATCAAGGTCGCTGGGCATGTTCGGGGCCAGACCGCCAAGTTCCGAGCTGTAAATAAAGAGCATCACCATGGCGATGATGATATTGGCCCGACTCATGTCTCCGATGGCACGGCCTGATAGCTCGCTGGCGATGAGCAAGCCTCCAAGTAGTAGCTCAAGGAGCAGGACCTTGGTTAATCCGCGCCTGCCAGGAATCCAGGGGCAAAGCAGATAGAAGAGCAGGAATGTTACTGCGCCTGTCAGGAGGTAGTTAACAAGTAATCCGCGTCCAAACAGGGTGAAGCCCAGGACGCCCAGGAGGTAGAAGGGGAAGACTGAACCCAGGGCGGTGTCAAGCCTGGTATCCCATTTGTAAGTCACCCGCTTCATCCCCTCGTCTCTATGGCAGCAGTTGGTCAGATACCGGGGGATATCTTCGGCGCGTACCGGGCCCCAGCGCATGGTCCACCCTGTCTGCGCCTGGACTTCGGCCGCACAGATGCCAGGCGCGCCAAGGGGAGGCAGGATGAGTACCCGGTGGTCAACCAGACCAGCCACACCGCTCGTCTTGAGAGATGAAACCACCGAGTGGGTGTTGAACTCCTCAGCCCCGGCCGCACACCAGACGTTGACGCCCTTTGAGTCTGCCACCAGCAGCCACGCGTCCACCGCGGCCTGTTCCAGGATTTTTATGAGCCTTTTTACGGTCAGGTCAAAGTTGCACGTAACCAGAACAGGACTGTCGCCTTTTGGGTCGCCCACACGGCGCAGGCCTACACGAGTCGGGCAGGGGAAAAGGCGGAATAGAAGCCCCCAGATGGTTTTTAAGAGGCTCACCCCGCATCCTCTGGCACGGGTCGTCGGGCCACCAGGATAGAGAAGGTATCGCCGCAGCTGCGAACTTCTTTTTCCATGGCAAACCCGGCAGCCGTAACCTCTTCGCGAAGATCAGCCAGAGGCCTCGTAGAAGCGCGGGAAACCAGGTAAGTCAGGACCAGTATCGGTAACCGCATGAAGGCATGCAGGGTCCGGCGGTATTTTCCAGAAGGCACGACCTCATCAGCAAGGACCAGCAGTCCGTCCGGTTTTAAGACACGGAATGAGTGTTTCAAGGCGAACCATCTTTCGTCGTCCGTGAGCTCACTGAAAACCAGCGTCGAAACAATAGCTCCATAGGCCAGGCCCGGCAGGCTGTCCATGCCATCCACTCCCATCTGATAAACGTTTACCAGGTCTTGCAGTGACTCGGCTTCAATCCTTTTACGGGCCTCCTCCACCATGCCAGGGCTGAGATCGAAACCTTCCACAATAGCGCCGCGCTTCACCAAGACCACGGCCAGTTCCCCTGTGCCGCATCCTATCTCCAGCACGCGGGCGCCTGGTTGAATCTCATGGGCCACAGCCTGCTTCATCTCACGGACCCGGGCCCGGCTGATCTCGTCCATGCGACGATCATATGATTGAGGCCGGGTTTCCAATATTTTCATGAAGATATAACTGAACACACCTTATCCCATCATCCCGGCTTGCCTCAGGCCTTTGGGGTCAGTATTTGATACTAGCTGTTTCAATCGGATCGTCGGTAGGGAATTTCGATGGTGATGTTGAGGTGTTTCAGTATCCTGAGGGCCCGCCTCAGCTCTTGCTCCTGCCTTTGACTGAGCGATGGCAGGGGCCTGGTCGGATCGCCGACCGCATAAACAATAACCCGGGTGCCGTCCGGCCTGGTAATGGTCCATGTGCCCATGTCCGTGGCCGCACGACCGGCTATCCTGATCTCTGATTCGAGCATGAGGCAAAGGGTTTCGTTACTGACCCCGGCTTTTTTGAGTTCACTCACCGCGGCCGGAGTAACAGTCAGTCGGGACTTCGCGCCTGAGGCCCGATCCAGGCGGATAAGGAGCTGGATGATGTCCTCGGCCAGGCCCTCTTCAGCCAGCTTCTTTACCTGCTCAAAGGTCAGGCTCGGTTTCCTGGTCCGGCCTGGGTCCTGTTCGAGACTAGAGAGCAGATCAATAGTCCTTTGAGAAAGCCCCAGTCCGGTGAGCTGCCTGGTCTGTTCAGGCGTCAGGGCCCAAGCCGGTCCAGCACCGAGGAATGAACCAAGCAGCATGGCCAGGAGTACGATTTTGAGGAGAGACAAGGTTATTTTCATGAGGTTAATATTAAAAATATCTCTTTAAATTAGTAAGTTATAATTAATTTATAATATGTTACTTTAATAACAGCTCTATCCTGAACAGTCATGTCCACAGGACGTTCTTGCTCCCGTGCTCGGCATAGTACTCCTTCTCCACCATCGACTTTAGCCCGGACAGTTCTTGATACACCGCTGCCACCTTGCGCCCATACTCAGTCTGCGGGGTATTATCAATGTATTTTTTTAAGATGTACCTGTCTTTTAGGACCTTGTCGCAGAGAAAGACCAGTTTCTCGAAAACCGGTTCATAGTAGCCTGGAATAACATGCTGGTTTTTCAGTAAAAAATTGAGCAGGGCATCCAGGAGGTCGAGGTATTTTACCCTGGATTTGCCTGAGAACAGCCGTTCCAGGCGATGGACAGCGTGTGCCTGCTCGATATAAGCCATCTGGGCGATGATCTTCTTGTGCAGGTCCCGGTGGGACCTGAAATGCGGCTCCATTTCCAGATTCAGGATGTAGGAGTTAACGATTTTTTCCATCTTTTCCAGGTATGCCGGGGAGGAGGCCACCAGCCGGCGCTGATGCTTGGACAGCCAGGCCAGGAGGAATTTGAGGCGATCTTCATGTTTCACCGTCCCTTCGACGACCTCCTGCCCCTGGAAGACGATCCGGCCTGAATACTCCCCGCGCACGATGTCATTGAGCCTGACCAGCCGATCCTCTCGAGCCTGAAGAACATTAAACCAGGGGAAGCGTTCTCCGGTCCGCGGATGGATTATTTCCTGGTCTTCCAGGGACAGGGCCCGTTCCTCGATGACATTGTGCTTGTTGTACCGGTGCTGCTGGTAGATGGCCCTAAGAAGCACCACCTGGCGTTCGGGGTCCACAAAGTAGCCTTCATTTTCCAGCTTCCGGATAAGCGCCTTAGATTTTATGTTCAGGGGAACCAGGGCCACTTTTTCAAGCTCAGGGTAACGGTCCTTGCCTACGGGGTGATAGAGCGAGGTGATGACCCGATCTGTTTGGCCCAGGACCTTGACCAGGAATCGCTCCCGGTGACGGCTGAGGTCGCGGGTAAAAATAGCAGCCGAGGTCCGCCTTTCCGATGAGATGGGAAAGCCGTAGAGCTCCATCAGGAACTGGTAGATCATCAGCCGGTTCTCATGGTATAACCTGTTGTCTTTACTCTTGAATTTGCCTATGCGCCGCCCAAATGATTTGATGGCTGCATCCAGATTTGAGGGAAAGGAGGCAAACAGCCCCAGTAAACGAAAATCACCACTCTCATCGCGGGCAATGATGTGCGCTCGATCCATATGAAAGATGAATTCAAGCACCGCCGGATAGTCTGAGAGCGCAGTCAGTTCCTTGTCTTCGAGCCGCAGGTCAAAATCCAGATGAAACTCGCGAGGCAGACGGGACTTGAAAAGGTTCTTGTTAAAGGCGGCAGATGGAACCCTGGGCGCGGACAGCGTAATGCCTTCACCGGGTTCATCTGTTTGAAGCAGATCAAACTGGAAACGCTCGGCCTGGTAGTCCAGCGCACGGTCGAGAACCAGGAGGCTGAACTTGGGTAACTGTGAATATTCCAGGAAGCTATCCTCAAAGGAAGGCAGAAGCTCGCGAGGTTCGATGAGCGGATAATCCGGTCCATAGACCCGCAGCAGCGCCTGGGACATATGGATGTAATCCAGGATTTTTTTGACGCTTGACAGGTCAGTGGCCGCCACTTTGCCTCGCAAGTAGTCGGCCAGGGGCCGATCCCCCACCATGGCCTGGCTGAAGTAATCCAAAAGCATCGAACACCCGGCTCCTTGATTAATTGCTTAAAATAATAAAGTAAAATAAGGTGTTAGTCAAGAAAAGCTTGCCATAACGGCAGAATTAGCAGAATAATGCCAGCCCAAACCCTGGGCCGTGTTTCGGTCGGGTTTATTACTAGATACGAAAGCGCGTCCCCTTCCGCCTCTGCTGGAGGCTGGCCGTCTTTCTTGCTGTCATTTCAGCTGGATATGCGGCTGGTTTTCCGGCTGCCACCGGGCTCGGCTTTCTTCCCTTTTTCTCAAATATGTGGTAACTTACGTTAAATTTGACTTGACAAGATGACCGGTTTGGCTAAAGTTACCGTCTTACCTGGATGGTAAGAGCAGCGTGAATTTGAAAATCAGAGTTACAGATATCCCGGTCACGGGCATGGAGCTGTTTTATAACCTGACAGTGCGGGAGGTCGAGGTCCGCCTGACCGCGCTGGGGGGAGAGCGGGTTCGGTTAGCCGCCCCGGTCATGACCAGGTTCAAGCTGGAACGAACCGGAGACCGTGTGCTCATCCAGGCTAAGGTCAGCACGGTTCTTCGTCTTGTTTGCTCTCTTTGCCTGGATGAATTTGATATGCCGATGTCCGAGGATGTGTTTTTAGCCTTGACACCATTTTCCAATGAACAGGCTGAGAAAGAGGTGACGGCCGGGGAGCTGAACGAAGAGTATTACGACGGCGAAGAGGTTGACCTGTGGCCCATGATCCAGGGGCAGCTCTTTTTAGCGCTGCCCATCAGGCCGGTGTGTCGAGAGGGCTGTCAGGGGCTCTGCCTCATATGCGGCCAGAATTTGAACGTTAAGTCGTGCGGCTGCTCTTCTCCAGCCGGTCACCCCGGTTTCATGAAGCTAGCGCAGCTTAAGGAAAATTTATCGAAAAAATAGATTCAAGGAGTTAAAATGGCCGTACAGAAGCGCAAGATGTCCAGAAGCAAAAGCCGAAAACGGCGCACGCATTACAGCCAGAAACAACCGACTTTAGTGCATTGTTCCCAGTGTGATGAGCTAAAGCTGCCCCATCATGTCTGCCCCAATTGTGGCACGTACCAAGGCCGCCAGATAATCGAGGTGGGCGAAGGTTAGCTCCGGACTATCCGGCGCGTTAAAATCAGCCAGAACCCAGTCTTTAACATAGGAGAGAATTTTTTCCATGAAGATTGCCATGGATGCCATGGGAGGTGATCAGGCCCCTGGGGTCGTCGTGCAGGGCAGCGTGGAAGCCGTGCGCGATCTCGGCGTCTCGGTGATACTGGTGGGGGATGAACAGGCTCTTGACCGCGAACTGGCCAAGACCGGCCCGGTCAGCAGCCGCATCTCCATCAAGCACTGCACCCAGGTGGCGGCCATGGACGAACCGCCCATCGAGGTCCTCCGGCGCAAGAAGGACTCCTCGGTGCGCGTGGCCTTTGAGCTTGTCAAATTAGGCGAAGCCCAGGCCGCGGTCAGCGCTGGCAACTCCGGCGCGACCCTGGCGGTGGCCACGGTGGTTCTGGGGAGGATGAATGGAGTGGAACGTCCGGGCGTGGCCAGTATCCTGCCTTCGGTTCAGGAGCAGTTCATCATCATTGACGTCGGCGTCAACCTGGACTGTAAGCCTTCTTTTCTTATTCAATTCGGCGTCATGGCCCATGCCTATGCCCGTGAGATTCTTGAAATGGAACGGCCCCGTCTGGCCCTGCTATCCATTGGCGAAGAGGATTCCAAAGGCAACCTTCTGGTCCGGCAGACCCATGACCTCTTCAAGAAAAGCTCGCTTAACTTTATCGGCAACATCGAGGGACGGGACCTTTTTTCCGGGCAGGCCGATATCGTGGTCTGCGACGGCTTCGTGGGAAACGTCGTGCTCAAGCTTTCAGAAGGGCTGACCGAGATCATCAACGGCATGCTCCAGCAGGAGCTGAACACCGGTCCCTGGCCCCGGGCGGACGTCATGATTTTACAGGACGTGTTCAAGCGTTTTCGGAAAAAGGTTGATTATGCGGAGTTTGGCGGCGCGCCTCTCCTGGGAGTCAATGGAGTTGGCGTCATCAGTCATGGCCGGTCTTCACCCCGGGCCATTAAAAACGCTATTCGCACCGCGGCTGAATTCGTGCGCCTGAAGATGCCTGAGCGCCTCCAGGCCGGATTGGAGGAATCAAGAGAGCTCATCGCCAGCACGCGGCCTAAACGTCATTGAATCGGCCTTCAACCAAGCCTGGCTCTATGTTTTCATTTCTTAAGGAGCAGTAGATGGATTACTTTTTAACCGAAGAACAGCAGATGATCCAGGACCTCGCCCGCCAAATCGCTGAAGACAAAGTTCTGCCTCTGCGGGCTGAGCTGGACGAGAAGGAGGAGTTTTCTCACGAGATCATAAAGCATTTTGCCGATTCCGATCTTTTGGGCCTCAATATTCCAGAGGAATATGATGGCATGGGCATGGGCGTTTTCGAGCAGGTTCTGGCCACGGAGCAGGTGGCCCGGATCTGTTGCGGGACAGCGGTCACCTTTGCCTCAGCCGGGCTCGGGGCCGCCCCCATCCTGCTTTACGGCTCTGAGGAACAGAAGAAGAAATACCTGCCTGACGTGGCCTGCGGCCGGAAACTGACTGCATTCGCCTTAACCGAATCAACCGCTGGTTCGGATGTGAGCGGTATCCAGACCACGGCCGTTCGGGAGGGCGACGAATACATCCTGAACGGTACCAAGCAGTGGATCACCAATGCGGGTGAAGCGGCCATCTATTGCGTCATAGCCGTTACCGACCGGTCCAAAGGCCCGCGCGGGGCCAGTTTTTTTATCGTGGAAAAGGATGATCCCGGACTTAAATTCGGTAAAAAAGAGAAGAAGATGGGTATTCGCACCTCAACCACGGGCGAGCTTATCTTCAATGACTGCCATATTCCGGTCGAGCGGCTCATCAGCCGGGAAGGCATGGGTTTTATCATCGCCATGAAGGCCTTTGACCTCTCCCGGCCCGGGGTGGGCAGCCTTGGCGTCGGCCTCAGTCAGGGCGCCCTGGAGGCGGCTGTCGAATTTGCCCGGACCAGGATTCAGTTCGGCCGCCCCATTATGGCGCAGCAGGCAGTGCAGCACATCCTCGCTGACATGGCCACCACCATTGAGGCCGGCCGGGCCCTGGTCTATGCGGCCGCCAGGTATATTGACAGCGGCGCCCGGAACATATCCAGGGATTCAGCCATGGCCAAGCTCTTCCCTACGGATATGGCCATGAAGGTCACGACCGATGCGGTTCAGGTTTTCGGCGGTCACGGCTACATGCGGGAATATCCAGTGGAAAAGATGATGCGCGACGCCAAGATCCTCCAGATATTTGAAGGCACCAACCAGATCCAGCGCAATATCATTGGCCAGGAATTGAATAAGGAATTCGGCTCAAAAAAGAAGAAGAGGTAATCCAGTCCAGTGGATATCGCCGTCTGTATAAAACAGGTCCCAAACACCAGTGAGGTCAGGCTGGACCCGGAGACCAAGACCCTCAAACGGGAAGGTGTGGAAAGCATCGTCAATCCGTTTGACATGTACGCCGTCGAGACCGGCCTTGTCCTGAAGGACCGGTTCGGAGGCACGGTCAGGGCGCTCACCATGGGCCCGCCTCAAGCCGAGGAGGCGCTGCGGGAGGTGGTCAGCTACGGGGTGGACGAGGTGGCTCTTCTTTCGGACCGCGCCTTTGCCGGGGCCGATACCTGGGCGACCGCCTATACCCTGTCCAAGGGGATTCAGAAGCTGGGCCGTTTCGATCTGGTTATCTGCGGTAAACAGGCCATTGACGGCGACACGGCCCAGGTCGGCCCGGGTCTGGCGGAACATCTCGGCCTGCCTTACGTCGCTTTTGTCCGGCGCATGGTTGAGGTGGACCTTGAGTCTAAGCGCATGATCGTCGAAAGATTGACGGACGATGGATATGATGTGGTCGAGACCTCCCTTCCGGCCCTGATCACCGTGGTCAAGGAGATTAATGAGCCACGGGTGCCTTCGCTCAAAGGCAAAATGAGAGCCAGGAAGATCGAGGTCCCGGTTTTTACAGCCGCAGACCTCGAGGTTGATCCTGAATCGGTGGGCCTGACCGGCTCTTTTACCCAGGTCATCGAGGTCTTTGCCCCCAGGCCCCGGGAAAACAGGGTCATGTTCGAGGGAGAGGCGGAAAGGCAGGTGGAAAGGCTGCTGGCCGGTCTGAAAAAAGACAAGGTCCTGACCGCCAAGGTTGATTGAACATGAGCCTGATCGTTGACCCTGATCTCTGTACCGCCTGTGAGGACTGCATCGAGGCCTGTCCCTTCGACGCGATCGCCCTTAAGGACGGCCTGGCTCAGGCGAATGAAAAATGCAACTTTTGCGGGGCCTGTATTGACGTTTGCCCGGTTCAGGCCATCACTATTGAGAAAAAAACACAGGCCCAGGCCGCTGACGGCTACGAGGGCGTCTGGATTTTCGCCGAGCAGAGGCGAGGCCGGCTGGCCCAGGTGGCCTTCGAGCTCCTGGGAGAAGGCAGACGTCTGGCCGACAGGCTGGGTGTCTCCCTGGGGGCGGTCCTGTTCGGTCATGAGGTCAGGGATGAGGTCAGTCAGCTTTTCGGGTACGGCGCAGACACGGTTTACCTGGCCGATGACCCGATGCTGGGCGGTTTTAGCGATGATGTCTATGGCACGCTGCTTACAAAAATGATCAGACAGCATCGGCCTGAGATCGTTTTGTGCGGCGCGACCTCAATCGGCCGCTCCTTCATCCCCCGGGTCGCCACCATCCTGGGCACCGGCCTGACCGCGGACTGCACCGGCCTGGACATCCGCGCTGCGGATCGTCTCCTTCTTCAAACCCGGCCCGCCTTTGGCGGCAATATCATGGCGACCATCATCTGCCCGGCCGCCCGCCCCCAGATGGCCACGGTTCGCCCCAGGGTCTTTCGCCGCGGGCCTTATCAGGAAGGCAGAAAAGGGGAGCTGGTCGAGATCGCCGTGGCTGAAAGTCAGATCGTCTCCCGGACAAAACTTCTGGAGGTGGTGGAGGATCTTTCGGAAAAAGTCAATCTGGCCGAGGCTGATGTCCTTGTGGCCGGCGGCCGGGGCCTGGGCCATGGCAAGCATTTCGATCTGCTCTATGAGCTGGCCGATCTCTTGAACGGGGCCGTCGCCGCGTCGCGCGGCGCGGTTGACGCGGGCTGGATTTCCTATGCCCACCAGGTCGGCCAGACAGGCAAGACTGTTTCTTCCAGGCTCTACATCGCCTGCGGCATTTCCGGCGCGGTGCAGCACCTGGCCGGCATGCAGTCCTCAGAGGTAATAGTGGCCGTCAATAAAGACCCTTATGCGCCTATTTTTGACGTGGCCAACTACGGCCTGGTCGGCGATCTGTTCGATATCGTTCCGGCGCTGGTCAAGCGGCTCAAGGCCGGTCGGTCGTGAAGTGCGGCGGCCCGGAATGAAACCACTTGACTCATGGATGGACTTGTGGAATAAAAGTTTAACCGATATTCATTGTCAGGCAGTCAGGGGCGCGAAGCAGTGACCGATTCGAAGAGGGTCATTTATATAACCGGCGGATCGCGAGGCATCGGTCGGGCCACGGCCTTTCGGCTCGCCGGTCCTGAAACGGCGATCGTGCTCAATCATTTTGACCAGGATGAGTCGGTCGCGCAGGAGACCCTGGACGGCCTGATCAGAAGGGGCTCGGAGGCCGAACTCCAGTATTATGACGTTTCAGACACGCAGGCGGTGCAAAAGCACCTGGGCGCGGTCATTGAAAAATACGGCGGCCTCGACGTCCTGGTCAACAATGCCGGCATCACCAGGGACGCTTTCTTGATCCGCATGAAGGAAGAAGACTGGGATGTGGTTTTGAATGTCAATCTGAAGGCGGTTTTCAACTGCTCCCAGGTTGTAGCCAAGGCCATGATCAAGAAGCGCTCCGGCCGAATCGTGAATGTGGCCTCGGTTTCCGGAATCATGGGCAATGTCGGCCAGGCCAACTACTCGGCTTCAAAGGCCGGAATCATCGGGCTGACCAAGACCCTGGCCCGGGAACTGGCCCCCCGTAAAATTACCGTCAATGCCGTGGCCCCGGGTTTTATCGAAACGGATATGACCGCGGCCATGCCTGAGAAGGCCATCGAGCGCGTCAAGGCCATGATTCCTCTGGGCCGGGGAGGCCGGCCCGCGGAGGTGGCCGAGGTTATTGCTTTTCTGACTTCAGACGCCGCCTCCTACCTCACCGGTCAGGTGATCCATGTTGACGGCGGAATGCATATGTGAGTTTCAGAGACCTGTTACGGGTTTCCATTAATCCCGAAGGAGGATACGTGAATGTCAATCGAAGAAAAGGTCAAGGAGATTATCGTTGAACAGCTGGGCGTTGAAGAAGCTGATGTCGTGGTTGCGGCTTCTTTTGTTGACGACCTGGGCGCCGATTCCCTGGACCTGGTCGAGATGATTATGGCCATGGAGGAGGAGTTCGATATGTCCATCTCAGACGAGGATGCCGAGAATATAAAGACGGTCCAGGACGCCATTAACTACATAACTGAAAATTCCTGACCAAGGGAGCTGGTCTCTTGGAGCTAGCAAGCAAAAAACGGGTCGTCATAACCGGCCTCGGTATTGTGTCGCCGCTGGGCGTCGGTGTGGAGACAAACTGGGAAGCCCTCATTGCCGGTCGTTCCGGAGTCGTCCCCATTACCAAGTTTGACGCCAGCCATCATAAGACCCAGATCGCCGGAGAGGTCAAGGATTTCAGGTCCGAGGACTTTCTGAGCCGCAAAGACATCAAACGACTTGATCTCTTTGTACATTATGCCATTGCCGCGGCCCGGATGGCCATGGAAGACAGCCGCCTCAATGTCAATGAGGCAAACGCAGACAAGATCGGATGCGTGCTTGGAACCGGTCTCGGCGGCCTGAATTCGCTGGAAGCCTGTCACAGCATCTTGTTAAACAAGGGGCCTGACCGGATTACCCCGTCTTTCATCCCCGCGCTTATTGCTAACATGGCCCCGGGGCAGGTTTCCATTGAATACGGACTCAAAGGCCCTAACCTCTGTTTTTCAACCGCCTGCTCCGCCGGGACCCATGCCATCGGGGAGAGTTTCCGCCTGATCCAGTCGGGCAAGGCTGTGGCCATGCTCGGCGGGGGAACTGAGGCGACTATTACCGGGCTTGGCGTGGCCGGTTTCAATGCCATGAGGGCCATTTCGACGCGGAATGATGAGCCTGAAAAAGCCAGCCGTCCGTTTGAACGGGATCGCGATGGCTTTGTCATGGCCGAAGGAGCGGGCATCCTGGTGCTGGAGGAGCTGGAGTATGCGCTTGAGAGAGGGGCGCGGATTCATGCCGAGGTGGTCGGCTTTGGGATGTCCAGCGACGCTTTTGACCGCGTCGCGCCGCCTGAAGGAGGCGCCGGCGCGGTCCAGTGCATGCGGTCCGCTATTGAGGACGCCGGCCTGGCCCCGGACGACATTGACTACATCAATGCCCATGGCACCTCGACCTCGCTGAACGATCTCTACGAGACCCAGGCCATCAAGACGGTCTTCGGCGCGCGGGCCGGGCAGGTTCCGGTTAGTTCATCCAAGTCAATGGTCGGCCATCTCCTGGGTGCGGCCGGTGGGGTGGAATCCATCTATACGGTATTGACCATCAAGCGGGGGATCATTCCCCCGACTATCAATTATGAACATCCAGACCCGGAGTGCGACCTGGACTACGTGCCCAATCAAGCGCGCCAGGCACAGGTAACAACAGCCATGAGCAACTCCTTTGGGTTTGGCGGAACGAACGGGACGCTTATTTTTAAGGCCTTCAGCTCATCGTAAAGGTTTCGGGGTGCTGAAGGGGCCTTTTACTGGCCCCTTTATCGTATGGCGACCTTGCAGGAAGGGCGCATGAAGATCATCATCGGCAGCGATCATGCGGGTTTTCATTTCAAGGAAATGATCAAAACCCATCTTGAAAATAAAAATCATGAGGTCGTGGACGCCGGGCCCAGAGAAGCCAAAAGCTGCGACTATCCTGAATTCGGCTTGAAGGTGGCCCGGGCCGTGGCCCAGGGGAACTATGACCATGGAGTCCTGATCTGCGGCACCGGCATCGGCATGTCCATGGTAGCCAACCGCGTCAAAGGCGTCCGGGCCGCTTTGTGTCTGACTGAATTTCAGGCCCGTATGGCCCGCGCCCACAACGACGCCAACGTTCTTGTCCTGGGGGCGCGCGTCCTGGGTCCTGACCTGGCGCTGTCCATCCTTGACGTTTACTTTGAGACAGGCTTTGAGGGTGGACGGCATCAGCGCCGTATTGATCTGTTTAACTTTGTGGATTGAGCGGTCTAGCTTATGGATTACTTAGCCAAAACCGATCCCGAAATATTTGAGGCCATCAGGCGCGAGGCGCGGCGGCAGGAGACCAAACTGGAACTCATCGCCTCGGAGAACATCGTTTCTCCCGCGGTTATGGCGGCGCAATCCAACGTTATGACCAACAAGTATGCCGAAGGATACCCTGACCGCCGTTACTATGAGGGATGCGAACATGTGGACCAGGCCGAGCGGCTGGCCATCGAACGAGCCAAACAGCTTTTCAAGGCCGAACATGTCAACGTCCAGCCTCATTCCGGCTCCCAGGCCAACATGGCGGTCTATTTTGCCATACTTAAGCCTGGAGACACCTACCTGGGCATGAACCTCGCCCACGGCGGTCACCTGACCCACGGCAGCCCGGTCAGCTTCTCCGGACGGTTCTTTAAGGTCGTTTTTTACGGTGTTGACAAGGAGACCGAGACCATTGACTACGATGAGGTTCGCCGTCTGGCCAAGGAGCACCGCCCCAAGCTCATTGTGGCCGGTGCTTCCGCCTATCCTCGCACCATTGATTTTAACGCCTTTGCTGAAATCGCGCATGAGGTCGGGGCCAAGCTCATGGTGGACATGGCCCACATCGCCGGCCTGATCGCAACCGGCCTCCATCCCTCGCCGGTGCCAGGCGCGGACTTTATCACCTCCACCACGCACAAGACCCTGCGAGGCCCGCGCGGGGGCCTGATCCTGACCAGGGCCGAATACGGGCCGCTGGTGGATAAAAACCTCTTTCCCGGCATCCAGGGCGGCCCGCTCATGCACACCATTGCCGCCAAGGCCGTGGCCTTCAAGGAGGCCCTCAGCCCTGAATTCGCGGCCTACCAGGCCCAGGTGGTTATGAATGCCCGCCGCCTGGCTGACGCCCTTAAGGAGAACGGGTTTCGACTGGTTTCCGGAGGCACGGACACGCACCTTATTCTCGTGGATTTGAAGGACAGAAAAATTACCGGCGCCGAGGCGGTCAAGACCCTGGACAAGGCCGGGATCACCACTAACAAAAACGCTATCCCCTTTGACCCCCGGCCCCCGGCGGTCACTTCCGGCCTGCGTCTGGGAACCCCGGCTCTGACCACCCGGGGGATGAAGGAAGAGGAGATGGACTTTATCGCCGATTTAATTGAGCAGGCCCTGGATCGTCCGCAAGACGCGAATCGCCTGAACGAGATTCAGCAAAAGGTCCTGGGCCTGTGCGCTCGATTCCCTTTATTCCGGTATCATCTTGAATCCTCAGTCTAAAAAGTCCCGACCGGCCTGGGACGATTATTTCCTTCAGATTACCGATCTGGTGGCCACCCGGTCCACCTGCCTGCGCCGTCAGGTCGGAGCCGTGCTCGTGCTGGAAAAACGGATACTGGCCACAGGATACAACGGCGCGCCCCAGGGGCTTCCGCATTGTCTGGACATCGGCTGCCTGCGGGAGACGGATAATATTCCTTCGGGCGAGCGTCATGAACTTTGCCGCGGCATCCATGCTGAGCAGAATGTCATTATCCAGGCGGCTCGATACGGCATCAGCATCCCGGGGTCAACGCTTTACTGCACGACGCTGCCTTGCATCATCTGCACCAAGATGCTGATCAACGCCGGGATCAAGAGGATCTGCTATCGTGAGGGCTATCCGGACAAGCTGTCTGGGGAGATGCTGGATCAGGCCGGGATTGAACTGGTCAAGATGGAGTGATTATGAAGTGCCCTTTTTGTCTTTCCCTGGAGAACAAGGTCATTGACTCCCGCTTAAGCAAGGACGGGTTGAGTATTCGGCGGCGGCGGGAGTGTCTTTCATGTCAGAGCAGATTCACGACTTACGAACGGCTTGAAGAGATCCAGATCATGGTTATCAAGTCGGATGGTCGGCGGGAGCCCTTTGATCGGGAAAAGATTCGCGCCGGCATGCTCAAGGCCACACAAAAGCGCCCCATTTCAGTCGAAACCATTGATGACTTTATCAGCACCATGGAACGCCAGTTTCAGGAAGCGAACCAGAAAGAGATTCCCTCCAGCGAGATCGGGGAACGCGTTATGGCCGCACTCCATGAGCTGGATGAAGTGGCCTACGTCCGTTTCGCCAGCGTTTACAGGTCGTTCAAAGACCTGGACGACTTCGTGCGTGAACTGAAAGACCTTCTTGAATCCAAAGGCGACCGCAGCGCCGGGCAGCCTCTGGAAGAACTGGACCGGAAGAGAAAGACCTAGCTTTCCCTTGAGAACCCTCCACCAGAAAATGATGGCTCTGGCCCTGAAAGAGGCCAGGAAAGGGAAGGGCCGCACCTCGCCCAATCCTGTGGTCGGGGCTGTGGTCGCCAGGGGAGAACGCGTCGTCTCCCGGGGGTATCACGCCCGGGCAGGCCGCCCTCACGCTGAAGCCGCGGCCCTGGAGCGGGCCGGGACCAAGGCCCGCGGCGCCACCCTGTACGTGACCCTGGAACCATGCAACCATGAGGGCCGGACCCCCCCCTGCACCCAGGCCATCCTGGCGGCTGGTATAAGGCGAGTCATCATCGGCGACCGGGATGACAACCCTCATGTGACCGGCGGCGGGGCGAAGTTTCTGGCCGCGCAGGGACTGGAGGTTCAGACCGGCGTCCTGGGCCGGAAATGCCATGAGCTGAACGAGTTTTATCACAAACACGTCACCACGGGTTTGCCGTTTATTCTGCTCAAATCCGCCGCGACGCTCGATGGCAGGATAGCCACGGTGACCGGGGATTCCAGGTGGGTGACCCAAGGCAAGGCCCGGGCTTATGTGCATCGCCTGCGCCGCGACGTGGATGCAATCCTGGTGGGCCGAGGCACGGTCGAGAAGGATGACCCCAGCCTGACGACGCGTCTGCCTGGCCGCCGCCGAGGCCAAAACCCGATACGCCTGGTTCTGGACACGCATCTTCGCCTGCCTCTTTCAGCGCGCCTCTTTGACCTCGAAACCGGCGGAACCGCTATCGTTGTCTGCGGGCCCAGACCGCCGGCGCGCAAGGTTCGAGCTTTTGAGAAGATCGGGGTTGAGGTGCTGCTAATGCCTCTTTTTCAGGGCCGGGTCAGCCTGGCCAAATTAAGCGCGCAATTAGGCGCCCGCGACATCCAGGGCCTGCTTATTGAAGGCGGGGCTGAGGTGAACGCCTCGGCCCTTTTAGGCGAGCGGATCGTGGACAAGGTATTGTTTTTTTACGCTCCCAAAATCATCGGCGGGCTCGGAGCGCCCAACCTGGTCGGGGGGGCTGGAGTAAAATTCATGGATGAGAGCCTTCATCTGGAAATCCTCAAGGTCCGCCGCCTGGGTCCGGACATCCTGGTCGAGGCCCGGCCGCAGTATTCTCAGCCATAGGATGTGAGGCAGAGTCTGGGAACGAGGATATATGATATTCCTTCTTGCTTCCTGGTTTCAGGGCCTGATAGGGGTAGGAAGGACCGGTTTCTACCCCGGTCCCTCCCCCCTCCGAACCGTGCATGCGGTTTTCCCGCACACGGCTCTCCGGTTGGTAGTTCACCGCCGAACGGATCG
>JAFDHD010000027.1 GCA_019308995.1 Deltaproteobacteria bacterium
TCATTCATTTTTTTTAAAAACCTGATAGTACTTCATAACCTTCTGAATATAATACCTGGTTTCACGTACAGGGGGTATTTTCTTACCCCTAATAATGTTTTGAGGACCTAAATTATATGCTGCCAGCGCCAGCTTGAGATTTCCTTTATACCGATCCAGGAGGCGACGTAAATACCTGCTTCCGCCAAAAATATTTTCCTGAATGTTGTAAGAATCTTTAACCTTCAATTCAGCCGCGGTTTTTGGCATGAGCTGCATCAAGCCCTTGGCGCCGGCCAAGGAGACGGCAAAGGGGTCAAAGGACGATTCAGCTTTAATGATCGCTTTAATCAAGGCTGGGTCTAAATGAAAGGCCTTGGCCGCAGCATTAACGTGTTTCTGAATTTGCGCCATATTAACTCGATAAATTTTTGCGCTGACTTGGCCCCGGCTCCCATAAACGCGACAGAGCCGATAACGTGAATCCGTTGGGGCGTCGGTAAAATGTATCACCCCCCGAGAGTCCTTGTAGGAGTAAACGTTTATAGCCAGACATATGCATGGCGCCATGGCTAAAACCACAGCCCCTGTCCACGTGAGCAGGAGATTTCTTTTAATTACTTTTTGCTTTTTCCCAATCATCAAGGAACCGCTTCAGCCCGATATCTGTTAAAGGATGTTGGCTTAATTGTTTGATGACTTTAAATGGGATGGTCGCGATATCCGCATCCAGCAGGGCTGCCTCAAGCACATGGCCTGGATGGCGAATACTTGCAACGATGATTTCGGTTTCAAAACCATAGTTACCGAAGATCGTTACAATTTGTTCGACCAGGTCCATACCCACGGTCGAGATGTCATCCAGCCGCCCGATAAAAGGGCTGACATAAGATGCCCCAGCTTTAGCGGCCAGCAAAGCTTGGGTCGCTGAAAAGACCAGGGTGACATTGATCTTGATCCCTTCCTGCGATAAGGCCTTGGTGGCCTTTATTCCTTCGGTTGTTATCGGAATTTTAACCACAACATTAGGGTGGATTTTGGATAGCTCCCGGGCTTCTTTAATCATCTCATCAACTTCAAGACCGAGCACCTCAGCACTGACCGGACCGTCCACTATCTCGCATATTTCCTTGATCCTGGTCCTGTAATCAGCTTTTTCTTTAGCGATCAAGGACGGGTTGGTCGTGACTCCATCTACAAGGCCCATACTGACAGCTTCCTTGATCTCATCCACGTTAGCCGTATCCAGAAAGAATTTCATAACTCACTCCTATGTGTACTTTATTTCTGTGCCTTTAGGAACTCTTCTTTGCAATCTTCGCTGCAGAAATAAAAGGTCTGCCCATTAACCGTATTAGCAACCGCCTCAGATCGAGGCAGGTAGACTCCGCAATGGGGGTCTTGCACCAGCAGATCATTACCATATGCATTATTCCTGATATTGTTGGGCTTGGATCGGACCCCCTGAGTCTCTGATCGAGGACGGGGCCGGATCAGGCCCTTAAGTACTCGATAAATGAGATAAAAGAGAAGTATTATGAGAACCCAGCGCAAATAGATCATACCCGGATCGCCTCCTGGCCTTCTTTTGACAATTGATTCAACATCTCTCCTGGGGTTAGCTTTAAGACAGGATGCACCCATTTCGGGGCTATCTCTGCTAAAGGCAGCAGCACAAATCGGCGCTGACTCAGATGTGGGTGTGGAATTTGAAGATCCTTTTCCTCAATAACCTCCTGCCCCAAAAAAAGAACGTCCAGATCAATCAAACGCGGCTCCCACTTCTCCTTTCTGACCCGGCCCATCTCCTGTTCAATCCTCAGTATCTCCTGTAATAATTGGCGAGGCCTCAGCTTTGTATCAAGAAGAACGGCCGCGTTAAGAAACCAGTCCTGATCAGTTCGGCCCAGAGGCTGTGTCAAGTAGTAATGAGACACCTTCAACACCGTCGTCTCACTCAGAGAGCCTAGTTTATCCAGAGCGGTCTCAAGGTTCTTCTCACGGTCTCCCAGATTTGAACCCAGTCCGAGAGCAGTTGATGTTAAGGAGGCTATAATTTCAGCGTTCCGATTCGGCTCACCGCTTCCTGAAGCCGATCTTCTTCCTTGGTCAAGGCAAACCGGACATAACCCTCACCCGCCGGACCAAAACCATAGCCCGGGGTGCAGACGACGCCGGTTTCTTCAAGAAGCCTGGTGGTAAAACTTGCAGAGGTATAGCCATTTGGCACCTTGACCCACAGATAAAAGGTGGCCAGGGGTATACGCACCGAAAGCCCAAAATCCCTCAGCCCTGCGGCCAGCACATCCCGCCGCCGGGCATACATTCTTCGCATTTCTGCCACAGAGCTTTGGTCTCCTTGAAGGGCCTCGATTCCGGCAAATTGCACCGCCTGAAAAACACCGGAGTCTACGTTTTCTTTAACCCGGGCCAGTCCCTGTACCACCTCAGACCGGCCCGCCACCCATCCAATGCGCCAGCCGGTCATGTTATAGGTTTTGGAAAGGGAATGAAATTCAAGGCCGACTTCCAAGGCTCCCGCGGCCTGGAGAAAGCTGGGAGATTCATGCCCGTCAAAGCAAATTTCAGAATAAGCTGCGTCATTTACGGCAATGATCTTATGTGCTTTGGCAAATTCCACCACCTCGTTGTAAAAATCCAGGCTGGCGTCGGCTGCGGTCGGGTTGTTGGGATAGTTGACAAACATCATCTTAGCCCTTTTAGCCACATCCAACGGGATAGCCGAAAAGTCGGGTAAAAAACCGTTTTCCTCCTTCAGAGGCATGTAATAGGGAAGGCCGCTGGCAAAGATGGTCCCGATCTTGTAAACCGGGTAGGCCGGGTCAGGCACCAGGACCGTATCTCCGGGATTGACAAAAGACAGCGGGATATGGGCGATGCCTTCTTTAGAACCGATAAGAGTCAAAATTTCGTTGTCTGGATCAAGACTCACTTTAAAACGGCGCTTGTACCAATCAGCCACAGCTTGTCGAAAGTCATTCATGCCGCTGTAAGCAGGGTACTGGTGGTTGGCTCCATCCCTGGCGGCTTGATTGAGTCGAGTGATGATATGGTCTGGAGTGGGACGATCCGGATCACCGATTCCGAGGTTAATGATGTCCATGCCTTTATCCAGACATTCTTGTTTTTTCCGGTCAATTTCTGCAAATAGATAGGGCGGTAGCGCTTTCAGGCGCTGCGCTTCTTCAACCTCGAACATTTCTTTTTCTCTCCTAATCCATCAGTACCGTAAGCCTGAGTTGGTTCGCTGATTGAAATCCATGAATATTGCGACCATCACTTTATTCCCGGAACCTAACAAATTACCGGGTTAATCAGGCTGCCCACCCCCTGAATCCTGACTTCTATTGTATCACCTTCAGTCAGTGGTCCGACCCCTGAAGGTGTGCCCGTAGCGATGACGTCTCCTGGTTCCAGGGTCATAACCGAGCTGATATATTCAATCAATGTTCTGATATCAAAAACCAGCTGGCTAGTGCTTGAGGCCTGTTTTTGTTCGCCGTTCAACCAGGCTTCAATAGCCAGGTCTGAGGGATCAAGGTCGGTTTCGATAGCTGGCCCCAGTGGGCAGAAGGTATCAAAACCTTTGGCGCGAGTCCACTGCCCATCTTTTTGCTGTAAATCCCGAGCTGTAACATCATTTAAACAGGTGTAACCCAGAACATAATCCAAGGCCTCAAACGCAGGAACATGATTGGCTTTCCGGCCCATGACCACGGCCAGTTCTGCTTCGTAATCCACTCTCTTGCTTTGAGAGGGGCAAATAATGGGTGCGCCGGGACCGATGACAGATGAAGCCGGTTTTAAAAACAAGAGGGGCTCTTCAGGCAATTCGCTATTGAATTCAGATGCATGATCTTTATAATTGAGTCCCAGGCAGACAATCTTGGTCGGGCTGCACGGCGCTTCAAGGATAACCTGTCGCTGGCCAAAGGCTCTGCCGGTTCTTTCATAGAGCCCAAAGATATCTCCCGCAAGCTCCAAGATGCTTTCCTGCTCGACCAGCCCCGCCCTGACATCAGCTTCATCTTTTGGTTTGAAACGGACTAACCTCATCTCCCGCTCCGTTTAGACAGCCAAGTTCAACCTTTATAGCTCAGTTTAGAAGGCTGTAGTCAGCAAGGACTTTTTTCAATTTTTTCGTGTTCTCCTCACCCATGGGATACAGTGGCAATCGCATCTCCGGATTAATCATCCCCATAAATCCTAAAGCCATCTTGACCGGAATCGGATTTGTTTCCAGGAAGAGGGCCCGAAAGATAGGTTGTAAATGTAAAAAAATTTCACGGGATCGGGCCAGGTCGCCTTCCCGGAAGGCCGAAATCATATTAGATATTTCTTTGGGGACGACATTAGAAGCCACAGAGATAACGCCTTTCCCGCCCACAGCCATTACAGGCAGGATTAAGGGATCGTCTCCTGAGATGAGATCGAAGTCCTCCCCGCACAGTTCGACTATCTGCGTCATCTGGATCAGATCGCCTGAAGACTCCTTGACGCCAACGATATTATCAATCTTAGCCAGCCGAGCCACGGTGCCGGGCAGCATATTGACGCCAGTCCGGCTCGGGATATTATACATAATGATTGGCAGAGAAACAGCCTCGGCCACAGCCTTGAAATGCTGGTAAATGCCTTCCTGGGTCGGCTTGTTATAATAAGGCAGGATCATCAGAGCGCCGTCGGCCCCAGCCTCCTGAACATGCCGTGTCAATTCAATGGCTTCTATGGTGTTGTTTGATCCGCTCCCGGCCACAACCGGAATTCGGCCATCCACCTCTTTGATCACAAACTCCACCACACGCTTATGTTCATCATGAGAAAGTGTGGCTGACTCACCGGTGGTCCCACAGGGAATAATGGCTTGCGTGCCATTTTCGATCTGGAAATTGATTAAGCGCCGAAAGGCATCCTCATCAACCTGACCATTGGAAAATGGGGTGACAATAGCCACCATAGCTCCGCCAAACATTTTACCCTCCTTTTTTACTAAATTAAGGCATCCGGCCCTATTTGGCCATGACAAACGACCCTGACCGGGCCCTCTAAAAATATATTTTCAAAACCGTCTTGGGTTTGCGTGAAATATATAATTAACTCCTCGCCCCCTCTGGTCATGATCCTGGTCGGGGAATCCACCCAGCCATGAAGCGCCGCTAAGAGCCCGACCGCAATACAGCCTGTACCGCAAGCCATGGTCTCATCTTCCACACCGCGTTCATAAGTCCGATTGGAAATATAATGCCGGTCAAGTACCTGGGCAAAGTTTACATTGGTCCCGGCCGGTTCAAAAAGAGGATGGAAACGGATAGCTCGTCCCAGCTCTTTTACTGAGGCAGTTTCAACATCACCGAGAAAGATCACTCCATGAGGGACACCTGTGTTCAGGCTGGAAAGAGTCACTGTTTGGCCATTTACCTCAAGCGTATATCCTAACCGGGGGTCTTTTGGCGGTGTCAACTCAACCTTGACGGTCTCAGCATTAACCTCGGCTCGAATAACTCCGGCCAGGGTTAGAAAGCTCATTTTAGCCGGAGCAATCCCCATCATATAAGCGAAACGGGCGGCGCATCGGCTGCCATTGCCGCACATCTCCGGCTCGCTTCCGTCGGAGTTAAAGAATCGCCATGCAAAATCCACTTCAGGCGGTCCATTTTCGATGAAGATCATCCCGTCCGCTCCGATACTCAAGCGGCGACGGCAAACGGCCCTGACCAGGGGCGCCATGCCTTCATCCTTAACCTGCTTTTTTCGATTATCCACCAGGATGAAGTCGTTGCCATGGCCGCTCATCTTATAAAATTCAAGGCCTTCCATGGATCAGGCTCCTTTGAGAAGAAAATCAGGAATCTCTTCACCCCGAGTCAGGTCTTCATAGCTTTCTCGCGCACGAATAATGAAATACTCATGCCCGCGCACGAGCACTTCCGCCGGTCTGGGTCTGGAATTGTAATTCGAGCTCATGACATAACTGTAAGCGCCTGCGCTCATAACGGCCATGAGTTCTCCGGGCGCGAAAACAGGCAGGTCACGGTTGAGAGCCAGAAAATCGCCGCTTTCACAGATCGGCCCGACCACGTCAGCAATGATTTGAGGGCGGTCGTTCAGGACCACCGGCTGGATGGCGTGGAAAGAATCATAAAGACTGGGTCGAATAAGGTCGTTCATGGCCGCATCAACAATAATAAAGTTTTTTTCAGGACCGGGTTTGGTGTACAGAACACGGCAGAGTAAAATGCCCGCGTTACCAACCAGGACGCGGCCCGGTTCCAAAATCAGGGTCAGGTCGCACCCAGCTAAGGCCTCCCGGATCGCTCTGGCATATTCATCGGGTTCCGGCGGCGTTTCGTCATTATAAGTAACACCAAGACCGCCACCAAGGTCAAGATATGTCAGCTCAATCCCCAACTCCTTTAATCGGTCCAGCAGCACCAGAAGCCGAGTCACGGAATCAGTAAACGGGCCGACTTCCGTCAATTGTGAGCCTATATGGCAGTCGAGGCCCTTGACTTCAATCCCCGGTAAAGTCCTGGCCCGGCAGTATTCCGAAAGAGCCTGATTAAAATGAATCCCGAATTTCTGTTCTCTAAGCCCGGTAGTGATATAAGGGTGCGTCTTGGGATCAATGTCAGGGTTGATCCTGAGCGCTACTGGCGCCTGTTTTTCCATCTCCTGAGCTAGCTCGTTGATCAGCGTCAGCTCCTGGGATGATTCCACATTTAACATTAAAATATCTGCTTTGAGCGCGTTGGTAATCTCCTCCCTTGTCTTTCCCACCCCTGAAAAGACAATCCTTTCCGGAGGCACGCCCGCCTTTAGCGCGCGGAAGAGCTCACCGCCGGAGACAATATCCGCACCGGCCCCCAGGTTGGAAAACAGACGAAGCAGGCTGAGATTGGAACTTGATTTGACCGAATAGCAGGTCAGGTGAGGGTGCTCATCAAAGGCCCGGTCAAAGGCGAAGAAGTGTCTGGTAAGGGTGGCGTGGCTGTATACATAGGTCGGAGTGCCCACCTCCTCGGCCAAGTCCGTCAGAGGCAGGTCTTCACAATATAGTTCTCCATTTTTATAATTAAAGTGATGCATAATGTTTTATCTTTAACAGCCAGAAATAAATCTTTCCTAAGGTTGAAATGTGATGGTCAGCTCCTGCCCCGGCTCGCTTTCATTAGCTGCTTCAGAGTTATCCACGGTCGTAACCTGATAATAATAAAGACGACCGCGTTTGACTGTCTGGTCAAGAAAGGCTGGTTCGCGGATGAGCACTTCATGAAGCCGCTTAAACCGGTCTTCATTTTCAGCCCGCCGATAGACGCGATAACCGGCCAGATCTGTGGCCTCGACCGCCTGCCATTTCAGACTGATTCCAGCCCTGATCGAAGCGCCTTCCAACTTAACAGGGGGCGGTGGTGGTGTCAAGTCAACCGGAATGGCCGCGACTGCGGGCGTGGAAGAACTTTCGATCCAGGTTCCATGCCAGCGGCGAAGCGCTCTAATCTTATAGTAGTAAGTCTGGCCGTTCTTGACCTGCCTGTCTTCAAAGACGGTCCGGTTCCAAGGTTGGTCGGCATTCAATTTAACCCATGAGCCTTGGCCTGTGCGGCGATAGATATTGTAACCGGCCAGGTCTTTCAGGGGCTGGCCGTTAATAAGGCGATCCGGCGGCGGCCAGGTGAGGATGACGAGCTGATCGTCGGTCTTAAACTTAATTGCATCAGGTGGTCGGCTCGGACTGTCATAATAAATGGTCAGGGACCGAAACTGGGTCTTATCGTACCGGCCCTTAGGATCGTGAGCAAAGATTCGATAATGGTAAACATGTCCTGGAGATAACCTATCTTTGAATGCGTATGCCCCGGTCCAGATTTCCTTGGATCGTTCTGATTTTCTGGCCTTGATTTGAATACGACGGGTGTAAGTGACCGGACAGCCGGGGCAGAAGCCGGGCTTGAGCCGATTTTCGCTCCGGTCCAGGTAAAAGCCGCCAATTTTTTTCAGCGGTGTACTCAGTCTGTTTTTTGTCGGCGCCTTAAAGTTGATTACTAATAGTCCATCTTCATTAAAATGATACTTTAAGGCTGAGATGCTGGTTGGTAAAAAATAACGGGCTGGCTGGGGCGGAGCCTTGACGCCGCAAGCAAATCCCACGACCATAATCATGACCGTGGATAACTTAAGCATGCTTAATCTTTTCACTGCCAGATTACGAACCAAGCTCTTCCAAGGCTTGCTTAAGAGCAGCCTTGACCTGCTCAGGGGCGGTTCCACCTGGTGAAACCCTGGCATTTAGTGAAGCCTCCAAAGTCAGCTCCTTCTTAACGCCTGAACCTGCCCCTGGACAGAGTTTAATTAGTTCACTCTCATCAAGGTCCACCAGGCTCAAATTATTTTCCAGACAGTAGCGGACCAGCTTTCCGACCTGTTCGTGGGCCTGGCGAAAGGGTATCCCCTGTTTAACCAGATAGTCAGCCAGATCTGTGGCCGTAATGAAGGGGTCTTCCGCTGCGGAGCGCATCTTTTCGGCCTTGAAGACCAAACGCGAAACCAGGCGAGCCATAAGCGGAAGTATCTGGGTCAGCGTCTCGGTCGTGTCAAAGAGGGGTTCTTTATCTTCCTGCAAATCCCGGTTATAGGAAAGCGGCAGGCCCTTCATGACTGTGAGGAGCCCCATCAGGTTCCCATAAACACGGCCGGTCTTCGCTCGAATTAATTCAGGGACATCCGGATTTTTTTTCTGAGGCATGATTGATGATCCGGTGCATAAATCATCAGGCAGGTCAATGAACCCAAACTCTGAGGTGGCCCAAAGAATCAGGTCCTCGGACAGCCTGGAAAGGTGCATCATCAGGATGGCTGCCACGGCTAAGAATTCGATGATGTAATCCCGGTCTGAGACGCCATCCAGGCTGTTGGTCACCACCTGGGCAAAATTGAGCTCACGGGCCACGAATGCCATGTCAATGGGAAGCCCGGTCCCGGCCAGGGCCGCGCTCCCCAGTGGCATGATATCCACCCGCGGATACAAGTCCTTAAAGCGCGTCATGTCTCTTTTAAGCATCTCGTTGTAAGCCAGGAGGTGGTGAGCCAGTAAAATGGGTTGAGCCCGCTGAAGGTGAGTGTATCCAGGCATGACTAAGTCCTGGCAGGCCTGGCCCTGACGAACCAGGGCCACCCGCAGGTCTTTGATTCCGTCACCAATAATACGCAGGGTATCCTTAAGATAAAGTCGGGTATCTAAGGCAACCTGATCGTTGCGGCTGCGGGCGGTGTGGAGCTTTTCTCCTTTCGCGCCAATCTTATCCACAAGGGCCTGCTCGATATTCATGTGAACATCTTCGAGCTTGGGGTCCCAGGTAAACTTACCTGCTTCTATTTCGGCCTTGATCTCTTCAAGGCCTTTGATAATCAGCTCGGCCTCAGTCTGGGTCAGCAGGTCCACCTTTTCCAGCATCCGGGCGTGAGCAATGCTGCCGGCGATGTCATACGGATAAAGCTTGTAATCAAAATGAACTGAGGCTGAAAACGACTCCAAAAGATCGTCCGTAGCCCGGGTGAACCGGCCGCCCCAGGGTTTCGCCCCTGTTTTCATCTCGTCAGTCATCTTGTTTTTCTTAACCTCTAAGGAGGCGGTTGATTTTGAGTCTGAGGCCGTTTAAGCGGATGAAGCCCTCGGCGTCTTTCTGGTTGTAAACCATATCCTCTTCAAAGGTGGCAAAACCAGTGTGGTAAAGAGAGCGATCAGAACGACGACCGGCCACGATGCAGTTGCCTTTGTAAAGCTTCATTCTGACGGTTCCGGTGACTTCTTCTTGAGTCGAATCAATTAAGGCCTGAAGGGCCTTCATCTCCGGGGAGAACCAAAAGCCATTGTAAACCAGTTCTGCATATTGAGGGATAAGATTATCCTTCATGTGCATCACCTCTCGGTCAAGAGTAATGGATTCCAGGGCCCGGTGAGCTGCATGAAGGATGGTTCCGCCCGGCGTCTCATACACCCCGCGTGACTTCATGCCCACAAAACGGTTCTCGACCATGTCCACCCGGCCGATGCCATTCTGACCGCCCAGCTCATTCAGTTTGGCTAAAAGACTAGCCGGGGAGAGCTTTACCTCGTCCAGGGCGTAAGGCACACCGGCTTGGAAATCAATTTCAATATAGGTTGGTTTATCCGGAGCTTTTTCCGGTGAAACAGACATGAGGAACATGGATTCATCCGGCTCGACCCAGGGGTCTTCCAGGACCCCGCCTTCAAAGCTGACGTGCAAAAGGTTTCGATCGCTGCTGTAAGGTTTCTCCTCAGTGACCGGGACCGGGATTTCGTATTTTTGAGCGAATTTAATCAGGTCAGATCGGGACTTGAAGTCCCAAACACGCCAGGGCGCAATAATGGTTAAAGAAGGCATGAGGGCCATATACGTCAGTTCGAAGCGAATCTGGTCATTACCTTTGCCTGTGGCTCCGTGAGCGACCCCATCAGCTTTTTCCATGCGGGCGATCTCCACCTGACGTCTGGCGATTAACGGCCGGGCGAGGGAAGTGCCCAGGAGGTAAGCGCCTTCATAGACCGCGTTGGCCTTGAGGGCGGGAAAGACATAGTCCCGCACAAATTCTTCCTTAAGGTCGTCCACATAGACCTTGCTGGCGCCGGTGGCCCGGGCCTTCTGCTCAAGGCCGCTGAGCTCCTGGTCGCCTTGCCCCAGATCCGCGGCAAAGGCGATCACTTCAGCCCCGTATTCTTCACACAGCCACTTTAAAATAACGGACGTATCCAGACCCCCGGAATAGGCCAGTACGATCTTATCTGCTTTTTTCAATTTAATTACCTCCGGATACTTCAGTCCAGTTGACCCAGGATTAAAAATTTAAGCAGGGCCTTCTGGACATGAAGCTTGTTTTCTGCCTGCTCAAAGACCACGGACCGGGGGCCTTCCAGGACTTCTGCTGTAATCTCTTCGCCTAGATGGGCTGGCAGACAGTGCAAGACCACGGCCTCTGGCTCAGCATAAGATAAAAGCTCATTATTGACCTGATACATTTGAAAGACCTCGGCTCTCGCCTCGGCTTCGTCCTCCTGCCCCATGCTGGCCCAGACGTCCGTGTTGATGGCTTCTGCCTTTCTGACCGCTTCTTGCGGATCGCGGGTCAGGGTTATCGTTTTGCTTGATTTTGATCTAGCTTCCTCTAAAATTTCAGGCCTGGGGTCATAACCCTGGGGCACGGCCAAGGCAAGCTCGAAACCCATGAGCGCGGCGGCGTTGATCCAGGAATTGGCCATGTTGTTACCGTCTCCAATCCAGGCCACTTTCAGATTGTCGAGTTTCCCTCTTTTTTCCCAGATGGTAAACATGTCGGACAGGACCTGGCAGGGGTGATACATGTCGGTCAGGGCGTTAACAATCGGTACGGTCGCATAGCTGGCCATCTCTTCCAGTTCGGCCTGATCATAGGTTCGAATGATTAGGGCGTCCAGGTATGAGGAGAGGACCCTGGCCGAGTGAGATATGGGCTCGTTTCTGGCGAACTGGGTTTCAGAACGGTGCAGAAAGACGACCGAGCCTCCAAGTTTATAGACTCCAGCTTCAAAAGAAACCCTGGTTCGGGTCGAGGGCTTGTCAAAGAGCATGCCGACCGTCCGGTGGGCGAGAGGGGCGGTATGACGATGGTCGGCCCTCTCTGCCTTCAGCCTGGCGGCCTCGGTAAATAATGATAGAACCTCAGATCGCTCTAAATCGTTAATGGTGAGGAAATGTCTTTTCATGATTACTTCTTGTTGCGGGCGGCCGCAGCCGCCAGTGTTTCTTCCAAAGCTGGCATTAACAGGTCCACCTCAGCCTCGGTAATAATCAGAGGCGGCAGGAAACGCAAAACCTTCTCCTGAAGGCAGTTGATCAGGAAACCTTTTTTGGTAAGCTCGGCTACGATATCGGCCCCGGGAAACCCCAGCTCCATGCCTAATATCAGCCCCTGACCCCTTACTTCCTTGATATAGTCGCATCTTGCAGCGAGGTCAGAAAGGCGAGCCTTAAAATAGGCGCCCACTCTTTTTACCTGGTCCAGAAAACCAGGCGCGAGCATCGTTTCCATAACCTTTAAAGCCGCCACCGTAACCAGGGGCGTGCCTCCAAAGGTTGAGGCATGGGTGCCCGGACCAAAGGCCAGGGCTACTTCATCACGGGCTAGGGTGGCGCCAATGGGCAGCCCATTGGCCAGGGCCTTAGCCAGAGTCATAATATCTGGCTCCACGCCATAAAGCTGGTGGGCAAATAGCACTCCGGTCCGACCCATTCCGACCTGAACTTCATCAAACACGAGCAAAACGTCACGGGACCGACAGAGTTCAGCCAGGCCGGACAGATAATTTTTTTGAGCCTCATGAACCCCGCCTTCCCCCTGAATGGGCTCGATCATAACGGCACAGGTCTCTTTGGTTAGGGCCTTTTCAAGGGCCGCCAAATCGTTGTAAGGGAGATAGGTGAAGCCTTCGGCCAGAGGCTCGAAGCCACGATGTTTGTCGGGCTGAGCCGTGGCCGCGAGTGTGGTCATGGTTCGACCGTGAAAGGAATTTTCCATAGTCAATATCTGGTGACGGCCCGGACCATATTTGTCAAAAGAGTACTTTCTAACGAGCTTGATCGCCGCTTCATTGGCCTCGGCCCCGCTGTTTGAAAAAAAGACCCGATCAGCGAAACAATTGTCAGTCAAGACTTTGGCCAGTTTGACCTGCGGTTCAGTGTAGTAGAGGTTGGAAACGTGAATCAGGGTTCGGGCCTGCCGCGCCACGGCGTCAGCCAGTATTGAATTTGAATGCCCCAGGCTGGTTACGGCCAGCCCGGATACGAAATCGAGATACTCATTACCTTCAGGATCATAGACCTTAGCTCCCTGACCCCGCACCAGGGCCAGATCGTACCGGCCGTATGTCTTCATGAGAACTTTATCAGCCAATGTTTTAATCTCTTCAGAATTCATTTTCAGTGCAACTCTCCAAAACTTTAAACTATTTCAGTACCAACTCCATGATCGGTAAAGATTTCCAGAAGCAATACATGAGGTTTACGGCCATCCAGGATGTGGGCTTTGCGCGCTCCCCCGGCCAGGCCTTCGGCACAGCAGGCCAGTTTAGGCAGCATCCCTCCAGAAATGACTCCTTCCTCCTCCAAGGTCTTGATCTGGTCAACTTTGATGGAGCTTATAATCCGGCCATCCTGATCAATGACCCCCTCCACGTCGCTAAGCAGGATCAGCTTTTCTGCGGACAGGGCCGCCGCCACTCGGCCGGCGACCAGATCGGCGTTAATATTGTAAGTTTCTCCTTCAGCGCCTACACCAATCGGGGCGATGACCGGGATAAAATTTCCCTTTTTCAGGACTTCAAGAATTTCCTGATCTATGGATTCCACCTGCCCGACATGACCAATGTCAATGATTTCAGGCGGCCGCTCGTCATGCTTCTGGGTAATCTGCATCTTACTGGCTCTGATCAGAGCGGCATCCTTGCCAGACAGTCCTACCGCTCGCCCTCCATGCTGATTGATGAGGCTTACGATTTCTTTGTTAATACTCCCGCCCAGAACCATTTCGACCACATTCATGGTCTTGCCATCAGTCACGCGCATTCCAGCGACAAAGGTGGATTCGATGTTCATCAGTTTGAGGACCTGGCCGATCTGAGGGCCTCCGCCATGCACGATAACAGGATTCAACCCAATATATTTAAGTAAAACAATATCTTGGGCAAAACTATGCTTGAGGGCCGTATCTTCCATGGCGTGTCCGCCGTACTTGACGACAATGGTCTTGTCGGCAAAACGACGAATATAAGGCAGGGCCTCAATTAAAACCTGGGCTCGATCTTTATTTGACAAAGAGGATTTTGTGGCTTCATCTGTCATAGTATATACCGGCTAAGATCAATGTTAACTATCACATCGGCTAGCTTTTCCCTGACATAATCGGCATCAATCTTTACCTGGGTGACGTCTAGGTCAGGAGCATCAAAGGAGATCTCGTCCAGGAGCCGTTCCATAACTGTATGCAGCCTGCGAGCGCCAATATTTTCGGTCTGCGCGTTAACCGTAAAAGCAATTTCCGCAATCTCTGCGACTGAATCTTCAGTAAAGCTCAGCTTAACGCCCTCCGTGTCCAGAAGGGCCTGATACTGGGTGATCAAGGCGTTTTCAGGTTCGGTCAGGATTCGAATAAAATCATTCTTACTCAAGGAATTCAGCTCAACGCGAATGGGGAATCGGCCTTGCATCTCCGGGATCAAATCCGAAGGCTTGCTGACGTTGAAGGCGCCGGAGGCGATGAACAGGATATGGTCTGTTTTAGTCATGCCGTACTTGGTCGTAACTGTTGAGCCTTCGACTAAAGGCAGCAGGTCTCGCTGAACGCCTTCTCGCGAGACATCTGGTCCATGCGTTTGCCCTCGGGCGGCGATCTTATCTATTTCATCAAGGAAGATAATCCCGGATTGTTCCACGCGGTGGATTGCGATTTCCACCACTTTGTCCATGTCAATCAATCGTTGAGCCTCTTCCTGTGCCAGTTGCTTGATGGCTTCCCGAACCCGCATCTTGCGCTGTTTAGTTTTTGTGGGAAAGATGTTGCCAAACATATCTTTTAGGTTGACATCCATTTCTTCCAGGCCGAGGTTGCTAAAGATCTCGACTACAGGGCGCGCGGTGTCCGTAACCTCCACGTCCACGAAACGTTCATCCAGTTTTCCTTCCCTGAGCAGGCGGCGCAACTTCTCGCGAGTGGCGTTATGCTGGTCATCAGGGAACTCCTGCCCGGTTCGGACCACCTCAAGAGAGCCTTCCCAGGTGGTGGCTTCCCCCTGTTTTTCTTGACTCAAGCTACGAGGCAGAAGGATATCCAGGAGCCTCTCCTCCGCGATCTCATCGGCGCGGCCCTCAACTTTTTTTCGTTCTTCGGCGCGAACCATATTGACAGCCAGCTCGGTCAGGTCCCGAATCATGGACTCCACGTCTCGACCCACATAGCCGACCTCGGTGAATTTCGAGGCCTCGACCTTAAGGAAAGGCGACTGGGCCATGCGGGCTAAACGCCGGGCTATTTCAGTCTTACCCACGCCGGTCGGACCGATCATGATAATATTTTTTGGGGCGATTTCATCTCGCAGTTCCTCGGGGACCTGCTGCCGACGCCAGCGGTTGCGGAGGGCAATGGCTACAGCCCGTTTGGCCTCGTTTTGGCCGATAATAAAACGATCCAGCTCAGCTACGATCTCTTTCGGTGTCAGTTGCTCTATTTTTTCAGCCAAAGTCACTAGAGCTCCTCGATTGTGAAATACTCATTAGTATAGACACAGATCCCGGCGGCGATACGCATGGCTTCTTCCACGATTTCTCGGGCTGTAAGATCTGCATACTTTACCAGGGCGCGAGCAGCGGCCAAGGCAAAAGGGCCGCCCGAACCAATGGCTGTTAAACCGTCGTCAGGTTCGATCACATCGCCCGTACCCGAAATGATGAGGGAGTGATCCTTATCCGCAGTCACCAGAAGGGCTTCAAGGCGGCGCAGACTCTTGTCTGTGCGCCAGTCCTTGGCCAGCTCCACGGCGCTGCGAACCAGATTACCCTGATACTGCTCCAGTTTGTTCTCAAAGCGCTCAAACAACGTGAAGGCGTCAGCGCTCGCACCGGCAAATCCAGCCAGGACCTTGTCATGAAACATGCGGCGAATCTTGCTGGCCTCCTGCTTCATGATCGTTTCATTAAAGGTCACCTGACCGTCTCCGGCAATGGCTACCTGTCCCTTATGTCTCACGGCCAGGATGGTTGTCGCTCTGATCGTTACTTCATTTTTCATGCTGTTTCGTCCCTTGTCTCTCAGTCCCCGGTTTTCTGGCTCGAGGATGGGCGGAGTCGTAAACTTTCATAAGATAGTCCATGTTCGTATGAGCATAAATCTGGGTCGTAGACAGGCTTACGTGCCCCAGTAATTCCTGAATGACCCGAATATCGGCCCCGGCTTCGAGCAAGTGGGTGGCAAAGGTATGCCGAAGTGAATGAGGCGAGAGGCCTTTCTCCAGGCTCACCTGGCAGATATAACCTTCAAAACGTCGGCGTAGAACCCGGTCATTGAGTCTTCCGCCACGCCTGCCTAAAAAAAGAGCAGAGCTCTCCTTAGACTCCCCAGAAGCGTTCAACTCGGGTCGAACGGACAAATAATCCCGTAAGGCCCTGATGGCTCGGCTTCCCACCGGAAGGATGCGTTCTTTACCGCCCTTGCCCATGACCCGCGCCAAGCCCTGCTTTAGATCCAGGTCGTCCAGGTCCAGATTAACCAGCTCTGCGACACGCAGGCCCGAGGAATAAAGGAGTTCCAGGGCGGCACGATCACGGGCGCCTTCGGGTGCGCTGGTATCCGGTGCTTCCATCAAGGCAAACGCCTCATCTATATTCAGGAATCCGGGTTGTTTCTTTTGTTGGCGAGGCGACATGACCTCCATGGCCGGATTAACCGTAAGACGCCCCTCACGAATCATAAATCTGAAAAAAGTTCTCAGGCTCGATAGCTTGCGCGCCAGGGAGGCGTTCTTGTTTTTTTTATGCAGATAAAAGAGAAAAGCGCGGACTTCGGCTTTAGTGACCTCCTCCAGGGTATGCACGCCTCGATTCTTGGCCGCAAAGCGGAAGAATTCCCGCACATCCCTGAGGTAGGCTTTAACAGTGTTTTCCGCCCGTCCGCTGATGATCGTCAGATAATTTGAAAATTCTGTTACTAATGATTCGTTGAGTGTCTGAACCACACCATACTCCATTGAAACAACATTAACAAAATTAAATACTGTAACAAAATAATGGGAAAAGGCAATAAAATTTTACAATTTTTGGGCGAGACTTGATACAGAATAGGACGTCCGGGTAAAAGAAATTGTGCTTGAATTGACCGCGAAAATAAGCTTTTAATTCGCAGGGCCACAATATCACTCTACCGGGAAGAGGTAATGAAGGCCATTGCTCATTAAATATACAAGAATAATTCTTCTATGTTTTTGAGTGCATTCAGACTCAAGCAGAAAAATATGCCTTCAGCCTTTGTGATTAATGGGTTAAGGACTTTTCCATTTTTGATGGATAATCTGAATCATCTGATTTTTGATCTCGTCAATTCCCAGGTTGGTCGAGTCAATTATGATGGCGTCTTTAGCCGGACGCAGTGGCGATAGAGCCCGGGAGGAGTCCGCCTCATCTCTTTCGATCATCTCTTTTTCTACCTGCTCAAGGTTAGCGATTGCACCATTAAGGAGAAGTTCTTTGTATCTCCTGCGGGCTCTTTCTTGAGGAGACGCGTTGAGAAAAAATTTAACGCCAGCTTGCGGGAAGACCACGGTTCCCATATCCCGGCCCTCGGCCACCAGGCGGCTTGCCTTCCCAATTTTTCTTTGCAAGTCTACCATGGCTCGTCGAACAATCGCCAGGGCTGAAACAGCTGAAGCTAGAGCACTAATTCTGGGCTCTCGGATCTCAGCGGTTACCTCCTGGCCGTGGAGGAAAATACGGGTTGTTCGGGGTCCGGGCTTTACGGTGAGGTCCAGGTCGGCGAGTACTTCGCTCAGGCCGTGCTCGTCGGTTATATCCCTACCATTTTTTTCTGCGGCCAAGGCCACCGCTCGATACATGGCGCCGGTGTCCAGGTAAGTCCAGTTTAAGGTTTGGGCCAGTGCTTGAGCCATAGTGCTCTTGCCTGCGCCCGCCGGTCCGTCAATGGTGATGATTTTCTTTTGTGACGCCATTTAGATTAAAGACCCATGACCTCCTTAAATGCCTTGATAAAGCGTTCGTTTTCCTCGGGCAAACCCACGCTCAGCCGGATGGTCTGCTTGAGGCCATAGCTTTCCATAGGCCGGACGATAATCCCTTTTTTAAGGAGGAGGTCACAAACCTCACGGCTCGGCTTGTTCAGTTCAAAGAGAAAAAAATTGGTCTGGCTTTGATGGTACTTCACTCCCAGTTTGTCCAACTCAGCCCAGAGATAATCCAGACCTGACCAGGTCATGTTTCGGGTTTTCTGGTAAAAATCCTTATCCTCGAGCGCGGCTATAGCTCCAATCTGGGCCAGAGAATTCACATTAAAAGGCTGACGTATACGATCAAGGTAGGTGATCAGTTCGGCGGGTCCAAGTCCATAACCGAGGCGAAGGCCGGCTAGACCATAAGCCTTGGAAAAAGTGCGCAAGAATATGACCGGCCGGTCGCCATAGATCCACTCGTTGGGCTCGACAAGCTCCGCATTGCGGACAAAATCGCGATAAGCTTCATCCAGGACCAGAACGGTCACGTTAGGCAGGTCTGTCAGAAAAGACTTCAGGTCAGCAGCCGGAAGTAGGGAGCCAGAAGGGTTGTTCGGGTTATCCAGGAAGATCAGCCTCGTTTCGTCATCCATGGCCGCACGAATCCCAGTTAGGTCATGCTGAAGGTTTTTTAACGGGACCTTTACCATCCGGCCGCTTGCTGCCTGAATTACCTTGGAATAGAACAGAAAGGTCGGGTCAGACATGGCAACCTTTTGACCGGGGCGCAGGAAGGCTCGCACCACCAGCTCAATGATTTCATCGGATCCATTACCCAGAATGATATTGACCGGGTCCATCTTCAGATGGTTGGACAGGACCTGTTTAAGCCGAGAGCCGCTGGCGTCCGGGTATCGGTGCACTTGAGGTAAGGCCGCGGTCAAGGCGGCCAAAGTCCGCGGTGAAGGTCCAAGAGAATTTTCATTGGAAGCCATCTTGACCACACCTGTTATACCCAGTTCATCCTCAACTTCCTCAATCGGTTTACCGGGCGGGTAGGGTTCCAACGATGCGATGTCTTTCGTGATAAGTGATTCAAACATGATCTTTTCCACAGGTTTCATTAACTCCGCCGGGGTCATCCCCTTGTGTGATTGTCAAACAGGCTCATTCTTTCTCGTAATCCGGTTACTTGATTTTTATCCAAGGACTTCCGGAAGATCAATGTGCTGACCGGCCTGGTTTTTCAACGATCTCGGAACTTGACAGTCCATTTCAGATTAAGCCAATCCCGAGTCTTAATAATTTTACATCTTGCCTGATTATAGAACTGCTGTCAATTTTCATACGATTAGTGAAGTATTTTTAAAGATTTAATAAATGAAACACCTTCCAGTTCTAATGGTCATCAGGTAAAAGCGAGATTATAATTTACTTTAAGTTATACACATATTATCTTAGAATTACGATATTATCAGTTTAATCCCTCTGGTTAATCAGCCCAACATTTCTTGGTTCTACTTGTATGCCCTATTATAAATTGATAAATTATTTAAAATCGCCGTGAAGTCCCAGGCGTAATCTTTGTTTTAACCGGGAGGTATAGATGAAAAAGTATGTCATTATTGGTAACGGAGTCGCTGGCGCTACTGCGGCCAAAAAGATCAGGGAGACTGACACACAAGGATCAATCACTATTTTCTCCAGCGAAGCCGAATCATTTTACTATCGCCCCCGCCTGCCAGATTTCATTGCCGGGAAGGCTGATCTGCCAAAATTTACCTTACAGGATTTTGACTGGTACGCTTCCCGACAGATAGATTTGCGATTGGGCGAAACGGTTACTGCGGTTGATACATCCAGCCGGGCGGTGCGGACTGAAAAGGGATCGGTAATCCAGTACGATGCCTTATTACTTGCCACAGGTGCAAGAAGTTTTATCCCGCCGATTTCGGGAACGGACAAAGGTGGAGTTTTTGCTTTACGGACAGTGGCCGATGCCCAAGCCATCAAGGCCCGTGCCAATGAGGTTCAAGAGGCGATTCTCATCGGCGGCGGCCTCCTGGGGCTGGAAGCCGGTTATGGTCTGTCACGACTGGGTCTCAAGGTAAATGTGGTTGAGTTTTTTGACCGGCTTTTACCTCGCCAGATGGATCAGGCGGGTGCTCAAAAACTTCTCCAGATATTAGAAAGTATGGGCTTTTCCTTTTATCTCGGCGCACGTGCCAAGGAAATTCTTGGGAATAAGATGGCGCATGGTCTGGCCCTAGAGGATGGCCGGACGCTGAATGGTGGCCTGATCCTCTTTTCTGCTGGGATTCGATCCAATCTCGATCTGGCCCGGCAGATGAATTTGAGTCTAGGCAAAGGTGTTAAGGTTGACGACCGACTCATGACCAGCCAGCAAGGCGTCTGGGCTGCTGGCGATCTGATCGAGCATGACGGGCGAATGTACGGTATCTGGCCGGCGGCTTTAACCCAGGGTGAGGTGGCTGGCACGAACATGGCCGGCGGCCAGGCCGTCTATCAGGGAACGCTCATGTCCAATTCACTCAAAGTAGTCGGCGTGGATTTAACTTCTGCCGGTGAAATAGACCCTGAAGGCAAGCTTCAGTCTACCGTCTATGAAACCGAAGGAGTGTATCGCAAAATTGTTGTGGATGGAGGCTGTATCGTGGGATACATTTTTTTTGGCCTTACCGATGGGATCAAGGAATGTCAGGTCGCTCTAAAGGAGAAAACGGATATCAGTTCGCTCCTTCAGGAGATGAAAAACAAGGATTTTGATTTTTCTCGACTGCTTTCATGAAGCCAACATTGGCCGTCTGAGTTTAGAGGGAAAACGGCCTTAATTTGAAATTAAAATAGGGGAACCTTCTTAAGGTAGCCCCCATTTTAATTCATCTTGACCGCGCACCCTTTGTCGAGCCGATCTTAAAAGGGCTTGACCTGACGCGAAATCAAGGCCCGAACATTCACGACACAAACCGCATCATTTACCGCTGCTTCCTTCCGGATCTGACGGGGTTCGTGACCGTCTGTTGCGTGAAGTCAGACCCTTTTCAACGTAAGGCTAGTTACCTTTTAAGTTAAGCCCTCGAAAAGGAATTCAACCCCGCGTAAGCGGATTTCGGGTTCAGGGCACCGCTAGCTCCCCGTCTAGCGCGGCCAAGATCAACGATGTATCATTGCGGTTTCGCCAGGTCGTTTTAATCTTGATCTGCGGCGTTCCTCAACCGCTTCATCAGTGATTTTTCATTATATTCGGAGTGGTTCAAAAATCAAGGCTGAATTTATCTGAACTTTTTCAAAAAATTAGAGGTTATCAGAAGCTGGTGGCCCGGAGGCCCATGTAATAATAGCTCAGTGCTTTATCGCTGTGTCAACGGCTCAAAATTTATGGGGAAAGTTCTGCACAAGGGTGGCGCTTCCCTGCTAGAAAATTTTCCCTCGCACTTAAAAATTTAAGCCGGAACAAATTCTTCCGATCTTGTTTCCTCCAAAGTCATAGCTCCACTGGGACAGGTTACAGCACAGAGACCGCATCCCATACAGAGATCAGCGTTGATCAGGGCCGTGTCATCTTCGCCTTCCATGGTAATGGCTTCAAAATGACATCTATCAAGGCATGTCTCACAGGCCGTGCACAGGTCAGCATCAACCACGGCTGTGAAGCGGCTGGGTGCGGTAAAATTTACAGGTGATGTTCTGGGGCCCGGCCAGTTGATGCAGCAATCCGAGCAGCAGTTACAGATAACATTACCTATGGCTTGTCTATTTCCAATGACGTGCACCAGGCCTTCCTCTTCACACATTTTTAGCATCTCGATGGCTTCTTCTGGGGTGAGTTTTCTACCTGTGCCACGTTGAAGAGCATAGTCAGCGGAGCGGTTCACCTGGATGCATACCTCAACCGGCTTTCCGCATTTGCCATCAACTGTGCGGCAGGTGCATTTCGTTACGGCCAGGTTTTCGGCATCCTGCACGATCTGCTTGACATCCTCAAAGGCAGCAATCCTGGCGTCCGGTTCGAGTACTATATTAACCGGTATGACCCTCACAACCGAGTTGGGGAGAGAGGATTCAAATCTTTTATGATGCTGCCTGAATTCAATGTCCATGTACTTCTTCCACAGGTCATAAAATTCTTGGGACACACCCTCTGTAAGGATCGTGGAGTCATGAAATTGAAATAGCTGTCTGACTCGATAATAACGGGTTGGGCCAGCTTTTTTGGACATGAAAATCAAGCCTTTTTTAAACAAAGGCTCCATCATTTTTTCGACATCATCTGTTGGAAGGCCGGCCTTTTCAGCAATCTCTTCCGCGGTCGCCGGAGGCGCCGCCGCAAGAATAACCTTGGCTTCATTTTCGTTCGCTAACATTTGAAAAATCTCAGGTATAATTTGAGAATCTCCCACTCCGATCGCCTCAGCCAATTGTTGATAAAGCGATGTTTCAGCCATCTGTAACTCCTCCTATTTTTTAAATGGAACAAACAAGCTGCAAAGGCAGTCAGCCGGCTGCCTTCATCTTTTTAAAACACTTATATGCTCACCTTTCAGGCTTTACATGTCAAGTTAAATTGTAATGGACGGTTTGAAAAAAAATCATCTAAGGTTGCAGTAGATCTTTTTCACAGGGATTATCAGAATTGCTCCAGTTTAATTTTTATGGATTTATTAATGAGAAACCGGATTGTACGAATGTTTTTTTTGGCCAGCAGAGGAAGAAGCTGGAGCGGTATCTCCAAGGGCGTAAGAAAAAGCGGCTCATCGCTGGTATTGACGATCAATCCGGGGATAGTAAACTCCACATTTCGATCGGATGGCCGCGGGGAAGCCTTAAGAACCAGACCCCATTTATGATCCTGTTCCACAGCGGAAAGGATCGTTCTAGCGGCGGCAATGGCATCCTCGTTAGGATGCAAAACAATGACCTTAGCACCTTGTTGTTCAAGTATTTGTGTTAAATCCTTAGAGAGGTCTTCCTGACGCACGAGGTAATCGGTACCATTCCGGCTAAAATAAAGTGGGATATGAACGCTCAGACTGAAATTCTTTTCAGTCTCAGCGTCTTTGATAACTGGAATGGAAAGATTGACCGTGAATTTTTGGCCCAGGAGTTCCAAAAGGGCCATGAGGAAGCTCATGGAATTTTTTGAAGTTATGGTCTCTAAAACCTTATCAGTCTGCTGAAGGGAAGCCAGGGGCTCAGGACCGATCAAATTGCCTTGGGGATAGAAATCAATAACTCTTACCTTCTGATCGGCCAGGTAAGCGGCAGCTTCGGGAAACGTACCCATTCGACGGGAAGAAAGCAGGTTGAGAACCACAGGCTGGTTCGCTGCCAGGTCTTCTTCCTGAGGGAAGATAATCCAGTCTGCTTCAAGCTTAATCTTGATTGTTTGGCTAATAATAACAGGCTGGCCTTTTTCATGGATCTTAGGGTAGTTGCATTCCTTGAAAAGGCGTTCCAGGAGTTCCTTCAGATTTTCGCGAGGTTTGGTCTGAAAGATAGTATATCCTGACCACTCCGCCCGAATCAGGCGGATCACCTGTTCGGGTAAACGCCGACCCAGGTCCAGGATGATGCGATGGCCATTGCGTAATTTAATGATAGGGAAGCTGGATGTATTCAGTGTCACCTGGCCACCGGATTTCAATGGTAAAAAATGCTGTCCGGTAGAAATGAACTGCTCGCCGATTCGAGTAAAGATAATGCCCAGTGCGGCCCGCGTCACCAGGGCCTCTGATTCAGGTAGCTTGGGCGGCGGAAGGGCGGCAACCTTTTCTTTCTTTGGTCTTGGCTGCGGCTTGGCCTCAGGTTTTTTGACAGTGACGGGCCGGGGGGGTTGCGGCTTTTTTTCCGGGGTTTTTAACTGAGCCGTTGCGGTTATTTTTTCCGGCGTTTTCTTGCGGGATTTTATCTGAACCGTTAAGGCCGCCTTCATTGAAGGGTTCAGAACGGGTATCTTGATGACCTGGCCAGGATAAATAAGATTTCTATTTTTAATTTGAGGATTCAGCTTCATGACCAGGTTCATGTATTCATTAAATATTAGCCTCTCTGGGATGCCTTCTCGGCGCAGATAAAGGACAAGCCTTTCTCCTTGCCTGACGCGCTGAAGCCGATACGGGATTTTGGTGTCCGGGCTGATTTGGGCCGTTTTTCGAGCCGGGGCTGGGGCAGGCTGTTCTTCTAAAGACCTCAACCCTTTGATTGGACCGATTGGGAGGATCAATTTCTGGCCTGGATAGATCTTGTTGGGGTCTTCTAGATCAGGATTAAGGGTTCTGATCAGATCCAGGATTTCTCTTTGGACAATCAGCTCTTTGACCACACCTCTTTGCTTGAGGATTTTAAGCACAAAATCATCTGGCTGGACAACATACTCATCACTGCTTACCTTCAAGCCCTTATAATCGCGAATAATAATTGTTTTCACTAAAGAAATCGTCGGGTCTTCCTGGGCAAAAGATGTGAAGGTGGCGGCCATACATGTTAGAATGCAGATCAACCCAATGATTATTCCTGATCCAGGCCTTTTCTTAAGAAACAACATTTCCTTAGCCGTTAATAGGAACTCTATACAAAAAATTAAAAATCGCTTGGTTCCGGCCAAACTAGAGAACCACCCCTTATGTTCCTCATGGTTTCTTGATATACCATGAATCATGATTTTTTTCAATTTGGAAAAGGAACCGCTTGGAAAAGGAACCGCTTCCCGGATTAATTTCCCTGGACCAGATTTCCTAACTTAAGGCGAATGACTGCTCTTTAAATTATATGACACCATAATTTTCTGGTATTATGAATCAGCTAAACCTTGCGCTTAAAATAGCACAAGATATTGTGTTTGCGAAGAAGAAATATACATTACATAGTATTTTCTACTTTACAAACCTAATAAAGCCTGATACCATTTTTGAAAATTATCTGGCTTTATTTTTGATTTTAAAGATCAAGGTTTCAATCGGTTGATTGAACCGAAGAAGCGAGAAGGTGCCAATGAAGATCAAAAGTATGGATATTGTTGGCTTTAAATCTTTCCCGGAACGGACACGGGTGATCTTTTCCAAAGGAATCAGCGCCATAGTTGGACCGAACGGTTGCGGAAAGAGCAATATTGTGGATGCCTTTCGCTGGGTCATGGGAGAACAGAGCGCCAAACAGCTTCGCGGTCGTCAGATGGACGATGTGCTGTTTAATGGTACGAATTCTCACCAGCCAGCCGGATTGGCCGAAGTAGTCTTGACCTTTGCCAACGGGGACAGCCGCGAGTATGAACATTTTAAGGGATTGAGCGAAATAACGGTTACGCGGAGGCTGTACCGGTCAGGAGATAGTGAATATCTTATTAACAACCTGCCATGCCGTCTCAAGGACATCATTCAATTGTTTATGGAAACAGGCATGGGAACCAAGACCTATTCCATTGTTGAGCAGGGCCGCATTGGGGCCCTGGTGGACCTCAGGCCTGAAGAGCGCCGCATCCTGATTGATGAAGCTGCTGGTATCACCCGTTATAAAGCCCAGAAAAAAGAAGCGGAACGCAAGATTGAAGTCACAGAACAGAATCTAGTTCACATTCAAACCTTAATGGCTGAAACCAAGCGTCAGCTTAACAGCATTGCCCGGGCATCGAAAAAGGCTGTTCGTTACCGCACGCTAAAGGCTGAACTTAAGGAGATTGATCTGAGTCTGGCGTCTGTTCAATTAAAGGATCTGGAGAGGCAGCAATCAATTTTAAGCGAAAAGCGGGATGAGCTTCATTCCTGTCTTGTTTCTCATCTGACCAATGTGGAGAAAATGGAGGTTGGCCTGGAAGGCACCCGCCTATCCATTGTTGAGCAAGAAAAAATCATTGAAACCAAAGCTGATCTACTTTACAGCCTCAAGAATGAGTTCAACACTCTTTGCCAGGAGAAGGATTTTATTCAAAACCAGATTGCAACGACCAATTCCCGGCAGGAGAATCTGACCATAGAGGTATCCCGTCTCAAAGACCAGCATCGTATCCGAAGAGAGGAATTGGCCTGTATTCAGGAAGAGATGGGTCAGCTTGAAGGAGAACTGGAAAGCCAGAAGTCGGTCCAGGTTGAATCTCAATCTGATTTCAATAAATTAGATCAGACATATGAGTTAGCTCTAGCCCAAAGAGATAGATTGAAGCAGGAGTTGGCTGAGGTTCGGACCAGGTTGGGTCGCGTGGAAGAGCTGATCATAGCTCATGAACGAATGGCTCAAAGCCAGGCTCAAAGGCGAGAAGAGATCACTGCTGCGATCGAAAAGCACAGATCTGAATTGGAACCGCTAACCGAACAGATTCAGGAATTAACCCAGAAGATTGATGGATTAACTTCTTTTCAAGAGGAAATTCAGAAAAGGCTGGATTCAAGACGAGAAAAGCTTAAGACCAGCCAGGCCGAGCTTGAGTCACTCGATCAACAGACACGTGAGGTTGAGTCTGACCTGACGCGAGTGTCCTCGAGATTGGCTACGCTTAAGGATCTTCAAGCCAACTTTGGCTGGTATTCAAAAGCGGTCCAAGCCCTGATGGCCTCTCCTGAAATGAAGGCGGCTGGAGTCATCGGTCCTTTGGCTGAACAGATTACAATTCCAGCCGGCTATGAGATGGCGTGGGAAGCAGCTTTTGGGGAGCGGCTTCAGTATATTTTAGTCCGAGACCAGGCGGCCGCCATTTCAGCTCTGGATTACCTCAAAGCTCATAAGCTGGGCCGCTGCGGCTTTATTTCATTAGCTGGTCAGGGGCTTGGTGCAGAAACGAACCTGACCCGTGCCTTGCTGGGAGAGTATGAGCTGGTTGATAACATAGCCGAAGCCCTGGCCCTGGGTCCGGGTCATGCCATTTTGACCCGGGATGGGGCTTACTTTGGTCAAGACGGCCTGATTGTTGGGGGAGAACCAAGGGATCAGGAACAGGGATTACTGGCTCATCGTCATGAGATCGAAAAGCTCACCCTTGAGATCAAGGCCCTTGAAGACGCAAAAAAGCGGTTAGCCGATCTTGCTCAAGTCTGGCGGCATAAAGTCAACGAAAGCACAGATTTTCTCGCTGGAGATGAGCGCTCTTATCAGGAGATAAATACGCAATTACTTGAGGCGGAGAAGAGTCTTTCCGTTTTAAATGTGCGCTGTGAGGAAGCTGAAAGCAGCCTGGCCGCCCTTATTCAGACATTAGAAGCGCAGGAAGCCAAAGCCAGACAATTAACCGCTGAGAAAGATTCTGCAAAACGGGAAAAGGAGAACCTGGAGAAGGTTGCCTCTGACTTGAGCTTGGAGTTAGAAAGCACCGAAGAGGGGCTTCTTTATCATGCACAGGAGCTTGAGACGGCCAGGGAAAAACAACAGGAAGTATCCCTCAGGATAAATACTCTGGATGGGCGTATAAGAACACTTAAGCGGGACGAAGTCAGGACAGAGGAGTGGATAAAAGAGACCGAGTCAGGGCTTGAGGTTAAGGATAATGATTTTAAAATATTACAGGCTGAAGTGAAAAGGCTCCTGGCTCGAAAAGAAGAAATTCATCGCTCTATGGAAGGTTTTGACGATCGTCTAGCCAAAGCGCAAGAAAATGTTGCCTTTGAGCGCGGTCGCCTCGATAATCTGAGGGCCGAGCTCAATACGCAGGAAAATGAGCTGCGTCTGGAAAGACGGCGTCGAGAAGAAATGAACGAACAGATCAATAAACAGGACCTGGATCTCCAGGAAGTTGCTTTCAAGAAGCAAAATCTTCTGACAAGGATCGAAGACGAATATCACCTTAACCTTGCCAATCTGCCTCAAGAACTTCAGCTCCGACCGGAACCTGATTTTGACATAATTGAGGCTCAAAATCACCGGGATGAGCTTAGGCGTAAGATCGAAGGGTTAGGCGAGGTCAACCTCACGGCCATCAGTGAGGAAGAAGCACTGCGGGAGCGCTATGATTTCTACAAAGAGCAGTATGATGATTTAGTAGCGTCCATAGAAAACCTCAAGGAGTCCATTTCTCGTATCAACCGTACCTGTAAGATTCGTTTTAACAATACCTTTCAGGCTGTGGACCAGAAGTTGCGGGAGGTATTTCCGATCCTGTTCGATGGCGGAGAGGCCTGGCTGGCCTTAACCGATGAAACCGATCCCCTGGACTGCGGCGTCGAGATTCATGTGCATCCGCCGGGCAAGAAGTTAACGGTTATGAGTCTTCTTTCCGGCGGTGAAAAAGCCCTGGTCGCCCTGGCCTTGATTTTTTCACTTTACCTGATCAAGCCAAGCCCCTTCTGCCTGCTCGATGAAATAGACGCCCCTCTGGATGAAGCCAATATAGACCGTTTCAATCGGCTTCTAAATAAATTGGGACAAACCTCGCAGATTATTCTGGTGACTCATAATAAACGGACAATGCAGATGGCAGGGACCCTTTATGGTGTGACCATGGAGAAACCAGGCGTCTCGAAGATGGTAAGCGTAAATCTATCCGAAATTGAGGAAAAATTAGAAGATGATCAAATGGTTCAAACGATCTAAGGCAGAGGATCAAGGAATAGAGGAATCCGCCTTAGATCGTGAAGATGATAATCATACTGTTATTAAGGAGCACACAGTTGAGACCAGTGAATCGGGAGTCACGAGAGTAGAGGCCCATGAAGGACCTCTAACCAGCCTGGTTAAAGAAGCCTCACCATCAGAGAGCAAAAAAAAAAGTTTTGTTTCCCGCCTCAAAGAACGCCTGGTTGAGACCAGAGCCGTTCTGACCACCCGTGTTGATCATCTTGTCCTTGGTGTAAAGGAAATTAACGATGATGTCCTGGATGACTTAGAGGAAATCCTTATTACCTCAGATTTGGGCGTTCAAACCACCCAAACCCTGATCAAGGCCATCAGTGACAAGGTGGCTCGCCGCGAATTGAGTTCCCCTGAGCGGCTCAAGGATGTGCTGCGAGAGGAGATCCTTAAGATTCTTTCACTTCCTCAACATGAACCAGACAAAGGCGTCCATCCATACGTGATCCTAGTGGCGGGAGTTAACGGCGTAGGGAAAACCACGACCATCGCTAAGCTGGCTCACCGTTTCATCAGCCAAGATCAGAAGGTTATGCTTGTAGCAGCGGACACTTTTCGGGCTGCGGCTATCGAGCAGCTTCAGATTTGGAGTGAAAGGGTTGGGGCGGAACTTATAAAGCAGCAGTCTGGAGCTGACCCTTCCGCAGTGGTCTTCGACGCCCTTCATGCAGCCAAGGCCCGGGCAACAGATATCGTTATCATTGATACTGCTGGACGACTCCATACCAAGGTCAATCTTATGGAAGAGCTTAAAAAGATCAAGCGCATCGCCGATCGGGAGATGCCCGGCGCGCCCCATGAGATTTTACTCGTTCTGGATGCGACCACCGGACAGAACGCAATCAGCCAGGCCAAGCTGTTTAACGAGGCTGTGGAGGTGACTCATCTGGCTATGACCAAACTGGACGGTACGGCCAAAGGAGGCATCCTGGTAGCCATCGCCTGCGAATTTGGCCTGCCCATCCGTTACATCGGCCTTGGCGAAAAAATGGACGATTTGAAGGATTTCGAGGCTGCGTCATTTATTCAGGCGCTTTTCGATTAACCCGGCCCGTTAACCCAAGCTGTTCAAATAGGTCCGTTTTTTAAATGCAACCCTGCGCCCCATTCCCTTGCGAATTGACTAGGCGTTATTTACAGTTTTTTTCTCACATAAACTTCGGTTCGAAACCATGAATGACTGAGAGTACCGCTAGCTATGCTGTTAGATTCGAAGTTTGAAAAACCCTAAGGCACAAAAAAAAATAACCTTGACAACCCTTGAGGAATCTGTCAAATTTTCTGGCAGTGTTTAAAAGGGGAAGTGATAACTACTTGACCTAATATTTTTTAGGGACTTTTTTCACCTCTAACAAAGGAATGGGGGAAGAGCCTTGATGACCAATCCCCAGGTAATAAGTGGGTTAATTAATATTCAACAATGAATCTTATTTCAAGGAGGGGGAAAATGAACAAAAGCAAGGTCAAAAAATTCGGTTTTCTTACAACGTTTACAGTTCTTTTTCTTTTACTTTTTTCTGTAGTTGCCTTTGCCGCATCTGATTTCAACTGGCGCAAGTATGAAGGCACGACCATCCGAATAATCTTGTCCAAAAGCGCTTTTACACCTATTGCTCTGAAGCATATCAAGGAATTTGAACAACTGACCGGAATAAAGGTCATAGCCGAACACTATTCTTCAGCTATATTACGCCGCAAGCTCCTGATGGAACTGGCGGCCAAGAACAAGGACCTAGACATGTTTCAGGGTATGATGAAAACCAATTACCAGTATAACGCGGCTGGCTGGCTTGAACCCCTGGATAAATATATCAAGGATTCGGCTCTCACTTCTCCAGATTATGACTATGAGGATATTTACCCGCGCGTACGTTCCATAATTAATGGCAAGACTATCGGTATCACTACCAGCAATAATCCCCAGGTTCTGATGTATCGGAAAGATTTATTTGAAAAATACAATGTCAAAGTTCCCACAAACTGGAAAGAATTAGAGGCGGCGGCTAAAAAGCTCACCTTAGATACCAATGGCGATGGTAAGACG